>NZ_JBFAHO010000052.1:0-52979 GCF_040654215.1 Nonomuraea sp. NPDC050733
CGCGGCGAGCAACATCAAGAGGGCCGGGCTGGTCCTCCGCGACGCCCGCGCGGCGTAGCGAGAAGCCACCCCGTTTACGGGGTGGAGGAGTCACTGACCGATCCCCGGGTTCCGGGTGCCGGGTGTCGCCTGTGAGCTCACGCCTGGGCCCGTGCCTTTCACCCGCACGGATTGCGCGGTGAAGGTGATGGACAGTCTGGTGATGCTGACCCGGGACGACACGGGCCTGGCCAGGGTGAGTTCGCACCTGCCGTCGAAGCAGGCGCGCAGATTCGGACCCGTCGCGGCCGCCGCGCCGGCCACGGGCGTGTGGCCGGCCGGCCCCAGGCCACCGGTGATGCTTGAGCAGAGCATGAGTAAGGCAGCGATCGTGTGGGAATCAGCCGGCCCGCCAGGGTGGGCTCATTCGCCCGATCACTCCTGAGAGCGATGCCCGGCGTCCCGGAATTCGGGGATAGTGGGCGGATGCCGCTGCTGTCGTCGCGCGCGACCGAAGTCGTGATCACCGGTGCGGTGACGGTGGCCACCGTGGGCCCCCTCCTGGTGCCCGAGGCGCGCGCCTGGTGGATCGTGGCGCTGGGCCTGCTGGCCTCGGCGCCGGTGTGGTGGCGGCGCCGAGCGCCGATGGCCACGGCGCTGCTGGTGGGCGCGGCGATGACCGTCATGGTCATGTGGGAGAAGCCGTTCCTGCCGTTCGGGCCGCTCGTGGCCGTGTACACCGTCGCCGAGCTGAGCCCGTTCCGGGTGCGGATGGCCGCCATCCCGATCATCGCCGCCACGGTGGGGGTCTCGCTGGCCCTGCCCGCCGAGGACGACGAGACCATCCGGCTGATCGGGACCGCGTTCGTGGCCGCCTACGCGCTGGGCACCAGCGCCCGCGCCCGCCACTCCCGCATGGCCGAGCTGGCCGAACGGGCCCGCAGGCTGGAGCAGGAGCACATCGCGGCAGTGGCCGGCGAGCGCACCCGCATCGCCCGCGACATCCACGACATCGTGACGCACTCCGTCGGGCTCATGGTCGTGCAGGCCGAGGCGGGGCCGCTGGATCCGGGGCGGGCCGAGGCGGCCTTCGACGCGATCGCCGAGACCGGCAGGGGGGCCCTCGTCGAGCTGCGCGGGCTGCTGACCGCGCTGCGCTCAGCGGACGGCGACCTCGTGGAACCCCGCCTCGACGGCCTGCCGGGACTGCTGGAGCGCACCGGTCTTGAGACCACGCTGACCGTCGAGGGCGATCCGCGACGCGTCACCGGTGGGGTCGAGGCGGCCGCCTACCGCATCGTCCAGGAGGCCCTGACCAACGTGCTCAAGCACGCGGGAACTCCCGCCGCCCATGTGCGGGTGCGGTGGAGCGAGCAGCGGCTGGACATCGAGGTCGCCGACGGGGGCGGCGGGCCGAACGGGCACTCCGGCGGATACGGCCTGGCCGGGATGCGGGAACGCGCCGCCGCGTGCGGCGGCACGCTGCACGCGGGGAGAGGCGACGACGGCGGATTCGTGGTCAGGGCGGCCTTTCCTGTTTGATGGTGATCATGCTGCGTGTGCTCGTCGTCGACGACCAGGATCTCTTCCGGGCGGGCTTCGGCCTGATCCTCGGCTCGCAACCGGACATGGAGGTCGTCGGCGAGGCGGCCGACGGCGAGTCCGCGGTGGCCGCCGCCGTGGAACTGCGGCCCGACGTGGTGGTGATGGACGTACGCATGCCGGGCATGAACGGCATCGAGGCCACCCGGCTGATCTGCGCGGCCACCACGGCCAAGGTCCTGGTGCTGACCATGTTCGACCTGGACGAGTACGTCTACGACGCCGTGCGCGCCGGAGCCAGCGGCTTCCTGCTCAAGGACATCCGCAGGGACGAGCTGGCGGCAGCCGTACGCACCATCGCGGCAGGCGACTCGCTGCTGTCGCCCGCCGCCACCAGACGACTGCTGGAGGACCTGGTCAGACGGCCCAGTCACGATGTCGCGCCGCGCCTGGCGGCCAGGCTGGGCGAGCTGACCCACCGCGAACGCGAGACGCTGCGGCTGGTGGCCCGCGGGCTGTCCAACGCCGAGATCGCCGCCGAGCTGGTCGTCACGGAGCACACGGTCAAGACGCATGTGAGCCGCATGCTGACCAAGCTGGCCCTCCGTGACCGCGTGCAGGCGGTCGCCTTCGCCTACGAGTCCGGCCTCGTCGTCGCCGGTGGGAGTGACTCAGGAGATCACGCCCACGAGTGACGCGCCCGCCGGGGCGTTGTCCAGATCATCGAGGCATGAACAAACTGGCTCCTGTCGCCGCCGCTCCGCTGTCAGCGCTCCTCCTGCATCTGGGGACGGGGCTCCATCCGGTGCCCTGGCTGACCTGGGTGGCGTTCCTGCCGGTCCTGCTCGTGGCGAGCAGGGTGGGCGCCGGTACGGCCTTCGCCTCCGCGTCACTGGCCTGGCTGGGCGGTCAGACGCAGATGTGGTCCTACTACTCCGACACCATCGAGACTCCTTTGGTCGTGACGGCATCCGTCATCATCGGCACGTCGATCGCGTTCGGCCTCATCACCGTGCTCTTCCGCGCCCTCCTGGCCAGAGGGCGCCCGGTCCTCGCGACGCTGGCCGTCCCGGCGGCATGGGTGGCGCTGGAGTACGCGATCTCGCTGTCGGCGCCGCACGGCGCCTGGTGGAGTCTCGCCTACACCCAGACGGACCTGCTGCCCGTGCTGCAGACCGCCGCCCTCACCGGGGTCTGGGGCATCACCTTCCTGCTCCTGCTGCTGCCTGCCACCATCGCCGCCATGCTCGCGCCCGGCGCGCCCGGCAGGCTGCGGGTCGCCGTCACGGCGGGCGCGATCCTGGGCCTGGCGCTCGGCCACGGAGCCTGGCGTTCCATGGCCCCTGTCGACGGCTCCGGCCGGCAGGTCGCGCTCGTCTCCACGGACGACCCGCTCGACCCGGTCGAGCTGAGCTCTCCGCAGGGACGGGAGCTCTCGCGCAGGTACACCTCTGCTGTCGAAGCCGCCGCAGCCGGGGGCGCTCGCGTCGTGATCCTCCCGGAGAAGACCTTCCGCACCGACTCTCCGCTGCCACTGGGCGGGTCCGGTGCGGACGTCGTCGTCGGCGCCGTCCTCGACAAGGGCGACGTGCGGGTCAACGCGGCCCTGGCCTACCCGGTGGAGTACGACAAGCAGCACATGATTCCCGGCCTGGAGTCGGAGTTGACTCCTGGTGAGAGCCTGGCCTTCCTCCCCGGCTCCACATGGGGCCTGATCATCTGCAAGGACCTGGACTTCCCCGAGCTGGTCCGCGACTACCGCGGCAGGGGAGCCACCGCCCTGCTCGCCCCCGCGTGGGACTTCGGCGACGACGCCTGGCTGCACAGCCGGATGGCGATCACCCGCGGCGTCGAGAGCGGCCTGTCGGTCGCCCGGGTCGCCCGCGGGGGACTGCTGGTCGTCAGCGACCCGCGAGGACGGGTCCTGGCCGAGGCACGCAGCGCCAAGGAGATGACCACGGTCACCGCCACACTGCCCGACCGCGCGCGGACCACCCTCTACGGGCGGCTGGGCGACTGGGCGGCCTGGGCCTCGGCCGGGCTGCTGCTCCTGGCACTGGCCGGGCTCAGTCGTGGCGCTCGCCCCTTGCCGCCCTCACGCCGGCTCCTCCACCGTGGGGCCCGCCTTCGCGGTGCTGGTCTGGACCAGTCCGCACACGAAGTGGCGACTGGTATTGACCAGCGGATCGGCTAACTGATCCAATATGGGCGTTTCGGCACGCTATTTGGATTTGGCACCGGTTCGTCCAGGAGGACGTGTGGCCCTCAACCGCCTGTTAGCCGGCGCGATCGCGACGACGCTCTCGCTCCCCGTCATCATCCTGACCAGCTCACCAGCACAGGCGACGTCCGCCACGATCAGCCCGCCGGCTCAGCAGATGGAGAGCCGCGACGACGGCTTCTCCTTGCCCCCGGTGGTCGGACTGGTCCGTACCGGTCAGAGCGATCCGTCCGCGGAAGCCGTGGTTCGTCGCACCCTGGCGGAGGCCGGCGTCAAGCGGGTGCGCGCCACCGATGGCGCCGATCCCGGCATCCCCGTCACCGTATGGCTCGGGGACGGCGCCGCCGCCCTCGACCGCCTGGGCGTCGAGGACGCCGCAGGGCTGCCCGCCGAAGGGTACGTGCTGGCCGCCGGCCGCGACGCGAACGGCCGCAAGCATGTCGTGCTCGACGGCGTCGACGCCGACGGCACCTACTACGCGGCGCTGACCCTCCGGCAACTGGTCCGTGGTCATCACCGCAACGGCCGAGTGCCCGGCGTCGAGGTGCGCGACTGGCCCGGCATGCGTTACCGAGGCTCCGTCGAGGGCTTCTACGGCACGCCCTGGAGCCACGAGGAGCGCCTGGCGCATCTCGACTACCTCGCCGCGCACAAGATGAACACCTACGAGTACGCGCCCAAGGACGACCCCTATCACCGTGAGCGGTGGCGCGAGCCGTACCCGCCGGAGAAGCTGGCCCAGCTCGGCGAGCTCATCACGCGCGCACGAGCAGGCCACGTCGACTTCACCTTCGCCGTCTCCCCGGGACTGTCCGTCTGCTACAGCTCCCAGAGCGACCTGGCGGCGCTGCTGGCCAAGTTCGACGCCCTCCACGCGCTCGGCGGGCGTTCGTTCACCATCGCCCTGGACGACATCGACTCCGGGCGGTGGAACTGCGACGGCGACCGCGCGAAGTACGGCGCGCCCGGAGGAGCGGCGGCGGGCAGGGCACAGAGTGAGCTGGTCAACGCCGCGCAGGCGTGGGCCGCGGCCAAGGGCGACGTCGCGCCCGTGCAGATGGTGCCGACGGAGTACTACAACGCCACCGAGACGGCCTACAAGAAGGCCATCAGGGAGGTCATGAGCCAGGACGTCATCGTCCACTGGACCGGCACCGCCGTCGTACCCGAGAAGATCACCAAGGCGCAGGCGGCCCAGGCGCGGAAGGTCTTCGGGCACCAGATCCTGGTCTGGGACAACTACCCGGTCAACGACTACGCCGGCGGGCGGCTGCTGCTGGCTCCCTACGACGGCCGCGAGCCCGGTCTGTCGGAACACCTGGCCGGCGTCATCTCCAACCCGATGAACCAGGCCGCCGTCAGCCGGATCGCGTTGTACTCCTTCGCCGACTTCGGCTGGCACGACACCGCGTTCAACGCCGAAGAGTCCTGGCTGCGCGCACTGACCGAGGCGGCCGACGGCGACGAGAGCCTGGTGCGCGCCCTCCGCGACTTCGCCGATCTGAACACCTTCGACGGCCGCCTGCACCGCAGGCAGTCGCCTCAGCTGGCCGCCGAGGTGGCCGCGTTCTGGCCCGCGTGGCGCGAGGGGCGGCCGACGACGCTGCGCCGTTACGCCGAGCGCCTGGGCGCCGCCGCCGAACTGATCGACAACAGGCTGCCCGACCGCGCCTTCGTCACCGAGGCCGCGTCCTGGTTGCGGGCGGCCGGGTTGTGGTCGAAGGCCATGGTCAAGGCGCTCGACGTGCTGCGGGCCGTACGGGACGACGACGGCAGGGCGGCCGTGCAGGCCGCAGCCCGGGCGCGCGAGCTCGTCGCCGCCGCCGGCGCCATCCGGGACACGCGCGTCCCGCACGACACCTCGGCTCCGCGCGTCGGGGACGGCGTGCTCGACCGGTTCGTCGCCGACGCGCTCGCCGAGCTGGACCGCTGGATGGGCGTCACCGCCACCAGACCGCGTGCCACCACCAGTCTCGGCACCTACCAGGCCAACACCCCTGACCGGATGGTCGACGGCGACCCGGCCACGTTCTTCTGGAGCAGCAGCTCACCGGGCGCCGGCGACCACGTCACCGTCGACCTCGGCGCTCCGCGCACGATCGGGGACATCATGCTGCTCATGGGCAAGCCGGGCAGCCCGAACGACTACATCCGCGCGGGCGCGCTGGAGACCTCCCGCGACGGCGTCACCTGGACGCGGCTGGCCACCGGCACGACCGCCGAGATCAGGGCCACGGCTCCGGCCGGCACCGTCGCCCGCTACGTGCGCTATCGCGCCACCGCCGCCAACAGCACCTGGCTCGTGGTCAGGGAGTTCACGGTCCAGGTGAGCGAGGACTCGCTCACCACGATCACCGTCACCGGCACCCCGGCGGGCACCGGGCTCGACCTGGCGGCCGATGGCGACCTCGGCACCGCGTACACGGCCGCCACGGCGCCTGCCCGGGGCGACGCGCTGGATGCCACCCTGTCCAGGCCGCGGCTCCTCGACCGGCTGCTGGTCGTCGGCACCGGCTCCGCCCACGTGCAGGTACGCGCCGGCGGCCAGTGGCGGGCGATCGGCCGGCTCTCCGGGCCGTACACGGAGCTCGATCCGCAGGACGCGCAGATCGACGCCGTGCGGCTCGCCTGGGCGCCCGGCGGAGAGCCGCCGCGGATCGCCGAGATCGTCCCGGTGTACGCCGACGGCCCTGTGGCCGCCCTGACCGTGGATCCCGCGGCCCTGGACGCCACCAAGGGCGTCGAGGCCACGGTCAGCGCCGTCCTGACCTCCCAGCAGGCCGTCGATGTCGCCGGAACGCTCCGGATCACCGGGCCGGAGGGCTGGCGGCTGCCCGGGGAGCGGCAGGTGACCGTGCCCCGGGGAGGGGTGCTGGCGCTGCCGGTCGCGTTCACGCCGGCCGCGTCGGGCACCCTGCGGATCGAGTTCGCCCCCGGCCGGGGAGAGCCGGTCGCCGCGGAGGTGACGGTCACCGCGCACCGGCCGGTCGGCGACACCAACGTCGCCCTGAAACGTCCGGTGACCGCGTCCACGGTCGAGGGCGGCACTTCCTTCGCGGCCGCCAACGCGGTGGACGGCGACCGGGCCACTCGCTGGTCGTCCGCGCGGACCGACGGCGAGTGGCTGACGGTGGAGGCGGCCCAACCCGTCGACGTCGGCAAGGTGACGCTGCGCTGGGAGGCCGCGTTCGGTTCGGCATACCGGATCGAGGGCTCGGCGGACGGCACCACGTGGCAGCCGCTGGCCACGGTCTCCAGCGGTGACGGCGGCGTCGACGACCTCTGGATCGACGAGCCGAACCAGACACGGTTCCTGCGCATGCAGGGTGTCAAGCGCAGCACGAGTTTCGGCTACTCGTTGTGGGAGCTGGAGGTGTATCCCGCGTCCTGACCCGGCGACCCGGTCGTTCGCCCGATGGAGCCCCGTTCCCTGAACGGGGCTCCATCGGAACGGCCCCCGGACGGCACGTGAAAAGACCGCTCCCGTGACGACACGGTGGTGCCGGAGGCGGATGCATGGCCAGTCGTTCCGATGATCAGCCGTAGACGTGACAAGTCGTGTTGTATAGCCTTTCTGGAGGTTCTCCCGGGACTCGAGGGGCCTATGAACAGGCTGGCTGATGAGGACTTGGCGCTGCTGCTGCTGATCCGGTCCTTCGAACGGAAGCTGCTCGCGCTCTTCGAGCGGGGCGAGCTCAACGGCACCACCCACACCTGCCTCGGGCAGGAGTACGTTCCCGTCTCCCTGCGCCCGCTGCTGAGCGACGGTGACTGGGTGTTCAGCAACCATCGCGGTCATGGCCACTACCTGGCCCGGTTCGATGACCCCGAAGGGCTGCTCGCCGAGATCATGGGCCGCAAGGGCGCCGTGTGCGACGGCGTGGGGGGCAGCCAGCATCTGCGCCGCGACCGCTACCTGTCGACCGGGGTGCAGGGGCAGAGTCTGCCGGTGGCCGCGGGGGTCGCCCTGCACCTGAAGCGGCACGAGCCCGGCGCGCTCGCCTGCGTGTACATCGGTGACGGGACGTGGGGCGAGGGGGCGGTGTACGAGGCGTTGAACATGGCGGGGCTCTGGCGGCTGCCGCTGCTCGTGGTGGTGGAGCACAACGGCATCGCCCAGTCGACGCCGACCGAGCTCCAGATGGCGGGCACCGTCGCGGGGCGGGCCGCCGCCTTCGGGATCGGGCACACGCGGGTGTCGAGCCTGGATGTCACCGACATACGACGGCGGCTGGCGCCCTTGGCGGAGACCGTCAGGGGTGGCTCGCCGCTGGTGGTGGAGTTCGCCACGCACCGCCTCGGCCCGCACAGCAAAGGTGACGACACCCGCCCCCCGGACGCCGATCGCCCCGACTGGTACGCCTCCTACCAGGCCGAGCACCCCGGCCAGTCGGCCCGGATCGAAGCGGCGGCCCGCTCCCGCATGGACGCGATCGCCGAAGAGGTGGCCGCCCGCCCCCCGGCCGCCTGGACCGCCGCGTGAGGGTGGGCGAGAACCTCAACCAGGCCCTGCACGGCCTGCTCGGCGACGACCCCGGCGTGTACGTGCTCGGCGAGGACCTCCTGGACCCCTACGGCGGCGCCTTCAAGATCACCCGCGGCCTGTCCACCCGCTTCCCCGACCGGGTCCTGACGACGCCGCTCAGCGAGGGCGCGATCGTCGGCGCCGCCTCCGGTCTGGCGCTGGCGGGGGAGAAGGCCATCGTCGAGATCATGTTCGGTGACTTCGCCGCGCTCGCCTTCGACCAGATCGTGAACTTCGCCGGCAAGTCCGTCTCCATGTACGGCCGGCGGGTCCCCATGCCGCTGATCATCCGCTGCCCCTCGGGGGGCAATCGCGGCTACGGCCCCACCCACAGCCAGAACCTGCAGAAGCACTTCATCGGCGTGCCCGGCCTCTCCCTCTTCGAGATGTCGCCGTTCCACGACAACCGCGCCGTGCTCGACCGCATGCTCGCGCTGGAGGAGCCCTGCCTGCTCTTCGAGGACAAGGTCCTCTACACCCGGCGGATGTACGAGGTGGACGAGCTGTTCACCTGGGACCTCGTGCAGGACGTCGCCGTGGTGCGGTTCGACGGCGACCTCGACTACGCGGTGATCGCTCCCGGTGGTGTGGCGCACCGGGCCATCGCCGCCATGCGGACGCTGCTGCTCTCCCACGACCTCGCCGGGGCGGTGCTGGTCCCGTCGCGGCTGTACCCGTTCGACCCCGCCGCGCTGCTGCCGCTGCTCGGTCGGGCGGGACTGATCTGCGTGGCGGAGGACGGCAGCGCGGGCGGCACCTGGGGCGCCCACCTCGCCGCCGACCTGCACACCCGGCTGTGGGACTCGCTCCGGCGGCCGATCCGCCTGGTCAGCTCGGCCGACAGCGTGATCCCCACGGCCGTTCACCTGGAGCGCGACGTGGTGCTGCAGGACAGCACGATCTGCCGGGCCGTACTGGAGGCGCTCGATGGGTGAGATCCGGGTCCCGAAGCTGAACAACAACGACTCGGAGTACACGCTGCTGGAGTGGCTGGCCGAGGACGGCGCGCCGGTGCGGCGGGATGACCCGCTGGTGACGCTGGAGACGTCGAAGACGGTGGACGAGCTGGTCAGCGAGCAGGACGGGGTGCTCACCCAGCTGGTGCGGGCGGGTGCGACGTGCGCCCCCGGCCAGCTGATCGCCCGGGTCGGCCCGGCGCCCGCCGCCCGGCCGAAGCCTGACAGCGAGCCGGAGCCGGAGCCCCAGCCCACCGTGAACGGGCCGATCATCACGGCCCCCGCGCGCGCGTTGCTGGACGAGCTCGGCCTCGACCCCGCGCTGGTGGCAGGGCTGGACGTCAAGGTGGTACGGCGAACCGACGTGGAACGGCTCGCCGCCGAGATCTCCAGCGGCGGCGGGCAGACCCGTGCGCTGTCCAACCATCAACGCGCGGTCGGCCGGACCGTGACCCGGTCGCACCAGACCATCCCCGCCGGATACACCGCGATAAAGGTGGACGTAACTCCCGCCCTGGCGACGGCCCGGACCCTGACCAGGCGTCTACGCAGGCTGGTCGGCCTCCCCGACCTGCTCATCGCCGCCGTCGCCCGGCTGCACGCCGACTTCCCGATGTTCTTCGCCGAGCTCGTCGACGACCGGACCGTCCGCATCCCCGATCGACCGGGCGTAGGGGTGACGATCGACATGGGGACCGGTCTCTACGTGCCGGTGATCCGCGATCGCCTGTCCGTGCCGGACATCGCCGAGCGCCTGGCCGAGTTCCGCAGGCTGGCCCAGCACGGCGGCTTCAGCGAGGAGCACCTCACGGGCGGGAACATCGTCGTCACCCTCCATCACGACGCCGACATCGTCATGGCCGTCCCGATCGTCTTCCCCGGCCAGGCCTGCGCCGTCGCCCTCACCTCGCCACAGCCCGAGGGCGAGCGGACGGTGGCGGCGATCGGCCTGGCCTACGACCACAGGATGATCAACGGCAGGGAGGTCGTCCTGTTCCTTCAGGCGCTGAAGGAGACCCTAGAGCGTTCGTCCCAGGGCCTGTAGCCCGACCAGGTCGTCCGGGGTCGCGTCGGCGCTCCTGTCGAGCAGCCCCGGCAGCCTCGACCGCAGCGCCACCACCGCCACCACGGTGATCGCCAGGGCGAACAGCAGGTACATCAACCCCACCCCCCGCCCGGCGCCGGTCCCGATGAGCGCTCCGACGGTCGGGGCGAGCGCGCCGCCGGGGGCGAGCAGCGGGTCGAAGACCGCCGCGCCGTACGGCGCCACGAGTCCGAAGCCGAGCGGCAGTGTGGACCAGGCGATCAGCGTGTTCAGCGCGAACACCCGCCCGTGGAACCGCTGCGGCACCTTGACCTGCACGATCGTGGCATAGATGCCGTTCAGCAGCGTCACCCAGAGCGACATCCCGAACGCCCCGATCCCGATTGTCACCAGATCCGCCCGCAACCCCGTCACCAGGCAGAACACCGCCAGCGCCAGCGTGCACCACAGCACCGCCCGCATCCGCCCCCGACTCGGGCCGCCCCAGGCCGTCATGGTCAGGCCGGCGACGAAGACCCCCAGCCCGGACACGAACGAGATCCGGCCCACGTCCGTCAGCGTGCCGAAGGAGAGCACCAGCGGCGAGATCAGCAGGAACAGGGGCGACAGGAAGATGTTGAGCACGGCGAAGTAGACCAGCATCTGACGGAACCCCGGGTTCCCCCAGGAGTAGCGGAACCCGGCCGCCATCTCGGCCAGCACCGGCTCCTTCCGGCGCCAGGCCATCGCGGCGGGGAAGCGCACCAGCGACGTCACCACGATCGCGAACACGTAGCTGGCCACGTCGAGCACGAGTATGCCCTCCAGCCCGATCGCGGCCATCAGCCCGACGGCCGCGAGGGGGACGAGCAGCTGCGTCATGCCGCCGGCCATCTGGACGATGCCGTTGGCGTGCCCGAGGTAACGCTTGGGGACGAGTTGCGGCACGGCCGAGGTGTAGGCCAGCCGCTGGAAGGTGAGCGCCACGGACAGCACCGCGAGGAGGGGGTAGACGTGCCAGGTCTGCAGGTTGCCCGTCCAGAGGAGTGCCCCGAAGACGAGCTGGGCGCCGACGGCGGCGGCGTCACCGCCGAGCATGACGGCCCGCCGGTTCCCCCGGTCGACGATCGCGCCCGCCAGCGGGGCGACGACCATCCCCGGCAGCAGCCCGATCACGGAGAGCACGGCGAACTGGGCCAGCGAGCCCGTGGTCAGATAGATCCAGATGGGGATGGCGAACCCGGTCAGCGCCGACCCCAGGAGGGACACCAGCTGACCGGTGGCGACGGCCGTGAACCGCTTCATGCTCGGCTGCGGCCCGGCCGGGGCGACCCGCTCCCCGGCCCGCGACACCTCCCGCAGCCGCCAGCTGGCTCCGCCTGGAGGACTGGGGTCCTCCAGGGCGAGATGCGTGCGGGTGACGATCTCGGCGAGCTCAGCCGCCCGATATTTCAGGAAAAAATGGCCCGCCTCGTCCAGCTCCACCACGGCGGCCGTGGGCGTGAGGAAGTGCCACTCGCGGTATCGCTCCTCGAAGTACTCGGTCGCCGGGTCGTGCTCTCCCGCCACGCTGATGATCGGCGCCCGCAACCGCTCCACCGAGCTCTCGAACAGCCCGGTGAAATACTCCTCGGCGGCCTCGCTGTCGCGCCGCATGTTCCTGATGATGTGCCGGGCCTGTCCCGGCTCCAGGTCGCCCATGTCCAGACCCATGGACGTCAGCCAGTTGACGTAGCCGCGGTCGCCGCGCAGGAACTCACGCCTGGCCAGCTTGGCCAGCGCCGCCATGGGCCCGTTCCCCGGGCGGGCGAACGGGAAGATCGCCCCGATGTAGACCGCTTCGAGCTCGCGTCCCGCAGCCTCCAGCCGGCGCGCGATCTCGACGATCAGGGCCGACCCCACGCCGCAGTGCCCGTACAACGCGA
The DNA here is from genome assembly GCF_040654215.1 of Nonomuraea sp. NPDC050733. Taxonomy (NCBI): domain Bacteria; kingdom Bacillati; phylum Actinomycetota; class Actinomycetes; order Streptosporangiales; family Streptosporangiaceae; genus Nonomuraea; species Nonomuraea sp. NPDC050733. The sequence goes on from NZ_JBFAHO010000052.1 coordinate 12,173, forward strand.
CGGGCCCGCGGACCTTCTCCTGGATCTCGCTCACGCACCTGCCCGCCACCTCCTCCAGCGGCAGCCGCTCCTCGTCCAGGCCGACATCGTGCCCGGGGATGGCCAGCGACCACAGGGCGTGCGTCTCCGGCAGGGCGTCCGCCAGCGGCTGATAGACCACCGCCGCGCCTCCGCCGTACGGCACGCACACGTACGTGAGCTCGGGAGGAGAGGGACGGCGAGGCGTCAGCTCGTGCAGGAGCCCGCGCGACGCGGTGGCGGTTCCGTCGACCAGCGCGGCCAGCCCGCGGATGGTCGGATGCTTGAACAGGTCCACCACGGCGATGGGCGCCGCGCCGGGCGGCGACACCCTGCGCAACCTGGCCACCACCTTGATCGCCAGCAGGGAGTGTCCGCCGACGTCGAAGAAGTCGTCATCGATCCCGAAGGCCGCGTCGGAGTCCAGCACCTCGGCCCAGACCGACGCGACCAGGTGCTCGGCCTCCGTGCCCGGCGGGACGCGCTCGCCCGCTCCCACGCCCGCCGCCGACGCCGGGGCGGGGAGGCGGCGACGGTCCACCTTGCCGTTGGCCGTCAAGGGTAAGTGGGGGAGGGGGATGAAGCGGGTGGGGATCATGTACGCGGGCAGGGTCTCGGCGAGGTGGCCGCGGAGGCGTACCGGGTCCAGGGACTCGCCCACCACGTACGCCACCAGCTCGGCCCGGGTGCCCGAGCCGTGGGTGGTGACCACGCACTCGGCCACGTCCGGATGGCGGGCGAGATGGGTCTCGATCTCGCCCGGTTCGACGCGGTAGCCGCGGATCTTCACCTGCGCGTCGGCGCGGCCGAGGAACTCGATCGTGCCGTCCGGGGCGTAGCGGCCCAGGTCGCCCGTCCGGTAGAGGCGCTCGCCGGTACGCGGGTGGGGGACGAAGGCGGCGGCGGTCCGGTCCGGGTCGCGCCAGTAGCCGGTGGCCACGCCCGCTCCGCCGATGTAGAGGTCGCCGGGCACGCCCACGGGCACGTCGCACAGGCCGCGGTCCAGGATGTGGAAGGACTGGTTGGCCAGCGGACGGCCGTAGGGGATCGACGACCATCCCGGGTCCACCTCGCCGATCGGGTGGAAGATGGACCAGATCGAGCCTTCGGTGGCGCCGCCCAGGCTGACGATCTCGGCCTTCGGGGCCAGGGCACGGAGGCGGCCGGGGAGGGTCAGCGGGATCCAGTCGCCGGACAGCATCACCAGGCGCAGCGAGCTCAGGTCGGTGCCTTCGTGCTCGGCGTGGTCGACCAGGAGCTCCATGAGGGCGGGAACCGAGTTCCACACGGTGACGCGGTGCTCGCTGACCAGGCGGGCCCAGGCGGCGGGGTCCTTGTCGGCCGACGGCTCGCCCATGACTAGGGTCGCCCCGGCGGCCAGGGCGCCGTGGACGTCGTACACGGAGAGGTCGAAGCTCAGGGCCGACAGGGCGAGGACCCGGTCGGCGGGGCCGACGCGGAACCGGTGGTTGATGTCGCGCACGGTGTTGAGTGCGGCCCGGTGCTCGATCATCACGCCTTTCGGCGCGCCGGTCGAACCCGACGTGAAGATTACGTAGGCGAGGTCGCCGGGGGACGCCGGGCTCTCGGGGGGCGCGCCGCCCACCGCGGCCTGGGAGGCGGTGGGGCGGGTCACCGTCACCCGGGTCACGTCGGCGGGCCAGGTCAGCTCCAGCCGCGGCTGGGTCACCGCGACGCGGCACCCGCCGCGCGCCATCAGCTCGAAGCGCCGCCGGTCCGGCAGGTCCGCGTCGATCGGCAGGTACGCCGCTCCGGCCCGGCCGATGGCCAGCACCGCGACGACCTGCTCCCACCCCCGCTCCATCACGACCGCCACCAGCTCCCCGCGCCGCACGCCCGCCGACGTCAGCTCGGCGGCCAGCAGCGCGGCCCGCCGGTCCAGCTCCGCGTACGTGATCGCGCCGCCCGGGTGGTCCACCGCGACGGCGTCGGGCGCGTCCGGCACCCGCTCCTCGAACGGGCGGTGCAGCAGGCCGGCCGGGCCGAGATCGAGCCCGGTGTCGTTCCACCGCTCCCGTTCCGCCCGTTCCGGAGCCGTGAGCAGCTCGATCGTGGAGACGGGGGCCGACGGGTCGGCCGCGATCCCGTCGAGCATGGCGGCGAGATGCCCGGCCATGCGCGCGATCCGCTCGGCCGAGAACAGCGCGACGTTGTAGACGAACAGGAACGAACCATCGCCACCGGTGTACAGCTCCAGATCGAACCGCGTGGCCCACACTCCCGGCGAGAACCCCTCGACCTCCGGCCCGCCGGCGGACGACGGCTCGCCGCCGTAGTTCTGCATCGCGAACAGGACCTGGAACAGCGGCGACCGCGACACCTCGCGCGGCACGTTCAGCTCCGACACCAGCCGCTCGAACGGCAGCTCCTGATGCGCGTAGGCGTCCATGGACATGTCCCGCACCCGGTGCACCAGCTCCAGGAACGACGGGTCGCCCGACAGGTCCACGCGCATGGCCAGCATGTTGATGAAGCAGCCGACGAGCCCGTCCAGCTCCGGCAGCGACCGCCCGGCCACCGGGGAGCCCACCGCCACGTCCTCCTGCCCGGCGTAGCGGCCGAGCAGCGCCGCGAAGGCCGCCAGCAGCACCATGTACGGCGTGGCGCCGTGCTCCCGCCCGAGCCGCTCCAGCCGCGTCATCAGGGCGGGGTCCACCTGGAAGGGGTGTGCCGCGCCGAGGTAGGTCAGCTCGGGCGGCCGGGGGAAGTCCGTGGGCAGCTCCAGCGGCGGCAGGCCGGCCAGCCGCTCGCGCCAGTAGGCCACGTCGTCCGCGCCGCCGGGCCGCTCGCGCTGCCAGGCGGCGAAGTCCCCGTAGGTGACGGGCAGGTCGGGCAGCGGGTCCCCGCCGTAGCAGGTCAGGAGCTCGCGGAGCAGGACGTTCGCGGACCAGCCGTCGGCTGCGATGTGGTGGACGGCGATGGCCAGCACGTGGTCGTCGGCCGCCAGCCGTACCAGCAGGGCTCTGATCACCGGCCCGGTCACCAGGTCGAACGGCTCGGCGAGGAAGCGGTCGACCAGAGCCCGCGCCTCGTCGGTGGAGCCCCCGGTGGTGGAGACAACGGTGGAGGAGGCGAGGTCGGCGACGGTGAACGGCACCGTGACGGCGGCCGGGACCGTCACCGTGGGCTGCCCGTCGTCACCGACCGGGAAGCGGGTCCTCAGCGGCTGGTGGCGTGCGACGACCCGGTTCAGCGCATCGCCGAGCAGGTCCGCGGAGAGCGGGCCGCGCAGCCGCCGGACGAACGGGATCGTGTGCGCGGGGTTGCCCGGCGCGTACTGTTCCATGAACCACAGCCGCTCCTGCGCGTAGGACAGCGGCGGCGCCTGCCCCTCCGGCAGCGCCGGGATCGTCGCGACGCTTCTGCGCCGCCGCAACCGCTGGGTCACCAGCGCCCGCTGGGCCTCGGTCAGCTCGCTCACGCCGTGTCCTCCGGGTCCAGCATGCTCAGCGCCTGTTCGTCGGACAGCCCGGCCACCTCCGCCAGCAACGCCTCCTCGACGGCGCGCGCCAGGTCGGCGACGGTCCGGCGGGCGAACAGCGTACGGATCGGCAGGTCCACCCCCGCGATCGCCCGGAGCCGGGCGGCCACTCTGATGGCGAGCAGCGAGTGCCCGCCGAGCGCGAAGAAGTCGTCGAACGCGCCGATCTTGTCCGCGCCGAGCACCTCCGCCCAGACGTCGGCGACCAGCTCCTCCGCGTCCGACCGCGGCGGCGTGGCCTCCTCCTGGCCCGCGGCGCGGCCCGGCTCGGGCAGCGCGCCGCGGTCGAGCTTGCCGTTCGCGGTGAGCGGCAGCGCGTCGAGGACGACCCAGCGGGTGGGGACCATGTACGGCGGAAGCCGCCCGGCCACGTGCCGGTCCAGTTCGGCCGCCTCGCCCACCACATAGGCGACGAGCTCGCCGTCCCTGGCGGCCACCGCGACCTGCCGCACGTCCGGATGCGTGAGCAGGCAGTGCTCGACCTCGCCCGGCTCGATGCGGAAGCCCCGCACCTTGACCTGCTCGTCCATGCGTCCGAGGAACTCCAGCAGGCCGTCGGGGCGCAGCCGGACCCGGTCACCGGTGCGGAAGTACCGGCCCCCGTCGGGGAGCCGGACGAAGCGCCGGGCCGTCAGCTCCGGCAGGCCGAGATAGCCGCGGGCGACGCCCGCGCCGCCGATGTACAGCTCGCCGGGGGCGCCGGGCGGGGTGGGCGCGCCGTGGGCGTCGAGGACCCGGATGGTGGTGGCCTCGATCGGGCGGCCGATCGGCGGGTGCGGGCCGTCGCCTTCCTGGCGCCCGCCCGCCAGGTCGGCGGCGGTCGCGACGATCGTGGTCTCGGTGGGGCCGTACGTGTTGACCAGCCGCACCCGGTCGCCGAACCGTCCGCGCCAACGGGCCAGCGCGGTGGCGCTCACCTGCTCGCCGCCGATGACGACCAGGCGCAGGGCGGCCGGCCAGGCGATCTCGTCGATCAGGTCCACGAGCTGGTGGAAGTACGCCGTCGGGAGGTCGAGCACAGTGATGCCCGGGCGTGCGGCGAGCAGGTCGGGGAGGGTGGCGCCGCCGTCGGGGACGAGCACGACCGTGGCGCCGGTGCTCAGAGCGGGGTAGAGCTCCTCGGCGTGGGTGTCGAAGCTCAGGGAGGCCAGCTGGACCACCTGGTCACCGGGCCGCAGGCCGTACTCGCGGCGCATCCACCGGACCCGGGCGGCCAGGCCGGCGTGCTCGACCGCCACCCCCTTGGGGGTGCCGGTGGAGCCGGAGGTGAAGATGACGTACGCGAGGCCGGGCTCCTGGCCGCCGGGGCGACCGTCGGGGACGAGCTGACCGGGGGGACGCCGGTCCGTGCCGGAGGCGGACAGGCCGCCTGAGACGCGCAGGCCGTCGGAGACGGTCAGGCGGGCGCCGCTCGTGGCGATCATGTGCTGGTGGCGTGCGACCGGATCGGCGGGGTCGAGGGGCAGGTAGGCGGCTCCGGCGCGCCAGACGGCCAGCATCGCCACCACGGCGTCGACCGACCGGCCGAGACGGAGGCCGACCACGTCACCGGGCCCCGCGCCGTGCCCCGTCAGCTCGACGGCCAGCCGGGACACCCGCTCGGCCAGCTCGCCGTAGGTCACGCTCTCGGCCCCGCAGACGACGGCCGGCTCGTGGGAGTGGACGGCGAACGCTTCCGCGATCATCTCCCGCACGTCGACGCCCGGCACGTCCACGCCCACCACGGGGCTCCCGTCGCCGCCCGCCGAGGCGATCAGCTCCGAGTCGGCGGCGGTGAGCATCGGCAGGCTCGACAGGCGGGCATGACGGTGGTCCGGGTCGGCGATGCCGCGTAACAGCACCGCGAACCGGTCGGCCAGCCCCGCCACCGTCTCCGGGTCGAACAGCCCCGCGTCGTACCCGAACGCCACCCGCAGCCGCCCCGGCGCCCGCCAGGCCTCCACCACCAGATCGAACTTGGCCTGACGGTAACCGTCGTCGAAGTACGCCATCTCCAGCTCGTCGCCGAGCCGATCCTGCTCACCGTCCGCCGTCTGGCTGTTCAGCGTCAGCATGGTCTGGAACATCGGCTTCCTGGTGATGTCCCGCTCGATGTCCAGGTCCGCCAGCAGCCGCTCGAACGGCACGTCCTGGTGCGCCATCGCGTCCAGCACCGTCCTTCGCGTCCTGGCCAGCAGCTCGTCCAGCGTGGGATCGCCCGACAGGTCACCGCGCAGCACCAGGGTGGTGCTGAGATAGCCGACGATCGGCTCCAGCTCCACCCGGTCCCGCCCGGCGGTGGGCGAGCCCACCAGGACGTCCGTCTGACCGGTGTGCCGCGCCAGCAGCACCTGGTACGCCGCCAGCAGCACCATGAACAGCGTGCTGCGCTGCCGCCGCGCCGTCGCCTCCAGCGCCTTGGCCAGATCGCCGGGGATGTCCAGCAGGTGGAAGTCACCGCGCGCGGGACCCGGCGTGTGCGGACGGTCGGTGTGCAGCGCCAGCGTGGGCGGGTCGGCGAGCCCTTCCCGCCAGTACTCCAGCGCCGCGGTCCCGTCCTGCTCCCGCTGCCACCGCGCGACGTCCCCGTGCTGGACGGTCAGCGGCGCCAGGCCCCCGGTCCCGCCCGACCGGGCTTCGGCGTACAGGACGGCCAGGTCGTTCAGCAGGACGGTGATCGACCAGCCGTCGGCGATGATGTGGTGGAGCACCACGCACAGCACGTGATCGTCGTCGCTCAGCCGGATCAGCGTGATCCGCAGCGGCGGCGCCGTACCGAGGTCCATGGGGGCGTTGGTGCGGGCGGCGACCCACGCGCGGGCCTCCGCCTCGTCACGCGCGTCTAGCCGTTCGACATCCGCGGGCGCGGCGCGCTCGACGACGGCGACCGGCCGCCCGTCCACCTCGGGAAAGCGGGTGCGCAGCGACTCGTGCCTGGCGAGCAGCGCGGTCAGCGCCCGCCGCAGTGCCTCGGGGTCGAGCGGGCCGCGGAGCCTGCGCACGACGTACATGTTGTACGAGGCGTCGCCCGGATCGAGCCGGTGCAGGAACCACAGCCGTTCCTGGGCGGCCGAGAGCGGGGGCAGCGTGCCGGGCGGGCGCGGGGCCGGGGGGCGGCCGGGTTCGGCGGGCAGGCCCTCCAGCGTCGCCGCGAACCCCGCCACGGTCGGATGCCCGAACAACGTCCGCAGCGGCACCGTCGTCCCCGCGGCCTCCAGCCTGGCGATGACCTGGGTGGCCAGCAGCGAGTGCCCGCCGAGGGCGAAGAAGTCGTCGTCCGCGCCGATGTCGCCGATCCTGAGCACGTCGCCGAAGATCTTGGCCACCTGCCGCTCGCGGACGGTGCGCGGCCTGCCTCCCCTGCCCGCGACCGGCCCCTGCGGCTCGGGCAGCGACCGCCGGTCGACCTTGCCGTTGGGCGTCATCGGCAGTGCGTCGAGCACCACCACGGCTCGGGGCACCATGAAGGAGGGCAGCCATCCGGCCGCGTGTTCGAGCAGGCCGGCGGGGTGGCCCGGGGGAGCGGCGGTCCGGGCGGCAGGCGTGGTCACCACGTAGGCGACCAGTTCGTCCTCGCGGACGACGACGGCCGCCTGCCGCACGTCCGGATGCGACTCCAGGGCGGTCTCGACCTCGCCCAGCTCGATCCGGTGTCCGCGCAGCTTCACCTGGCCGTCGTCGCGGCCGAGGAACTCCAGGTCGCCGTCGCCGAGCCACCTGACCCGGTCGCCGGTCCGGTAGAGCCCGTCCGCGAAGCGCTCGGTGGTCAGCTCCGGCCTGCCCAGGTAGCCGAGCGCGAGCCCGGCCCCGCCGATCGCCAGCTCGCCGGGCACGCCGATCGGCGCCGGCGCGCCGGCGCCGTCGAGCACGTGGACGTGGGTGTTGGCGATCGGCCGTCCGATGCTCACCCGGCCGGGCTCGGCGGGGACCTCCCAGGCGGTGGACCAGATCGTGGTCTCCGTCGGGCCGTACATGTTGAACAGCCGGGCCACCCTCCGCCGCAGCCGCCTGGCCAGCGCGAGCGGCAGCGCCTCGCCACCCGCCAGCGCCACCAGCCCGGAGGCGTCGAGTCCGGCGGACAGCAGCATGTTCCAGCCCGACGGGGTGGCCTGCACATGCGTGACGCCCGACGCGGTGATCAGCCCGGCCAGCGCGGCGCCGTCGCGCACGGTCTCGTCACCGGCCAGCACCAGCCGCCCGCCGGTCACCAGCGGCAGATAGAGCTCCAGCCCCGCGATGTCGAAGGAGAGGGAGGTGCTGCCCAGCCACACGTCCGCCGGTCCGGCCCCGAGCAGGTGCTCCATCCCGGCCAGCAGGTTCACCAGCGCCGAGTGGGGCACGGCCACCCCTTTGGGGCGGCCGGTCGAACCGGAGGTGTAGAGCACATAGGCGGCCGACCCGCCGGTGGTGGGTCCAGGGGAAGCGGGCCCGGGGGAGGCGGCCTGGGGTGGGACGTCGTCGTCCAGGACGAGCCGGGCTCCCGAGTCCGCCAGCACATAGTCCACCCGGCTCGCCGGAAGCGCCGGGTCGATCGGCAGGTAGGCGGCTCCCGTCAGCATCACGCCGAGCAGCGTCCCGGGCAGCTCCGCCGACCGCCGTACGCGGACGGCCACCACGGCTCCGGGCCCCGCGCCCCGGGCCCGCAGCTCGTCCGCGACCCGCAGGGCCTGGGCGGCGAGCGTGGCGTAGGAGACGTGGTGGTCGCCGTACGAGACGGCGGTCGCGTCCGGACGCAGCCGGGCCTGCCGCATGACCAGGTCCGCCACGGTCGCGGCCGGCAGCTCGAGGGACGGGCCGTGCGAGGCCCGGTCGAGCAGCGCGCGCTCAGCCGCGGGCAGCAGGTCCAGCTCCGAGAGCCGGGCCTCGGGAGCGGCGGCGATCGAGGCCAGCAAGGTCAGGAAGCGGGCCGCGAGCCGGGTCACCGTCTCCCGGTCGAACAGCTCGGTGCTGTAGAAGAACGCCCCGTGCCAGCCCCCGCCCGACGGCCAGAGATCCATCCGCAGGTCCACCATGGCCGGAGGCGCCCCGTGCGGGAACGGCAGGCTCTCCATCCCGGCGAACGACTCCGCCTCGTCGTAGCCGACCGCGGAGTTGTGCAGCGCCAGCATCGCCTGGAACAGCGGCGTACGCGACAGGTCGCGCTCGATGTCGAGCGCGGACAGCACCCGCTCGATCGGCACCTCGCGGTGCGCCATCGCCTCCAGCACGGTACGGCGGGTACGGCGCAGCAGCTCGGTGAACGACGGATCGCCTGAGAGGTCACCCCGGAGCACCAGCGTGGAGGCGAACAGCCCGACCATCGGCTCCAGCTCCGGCCGATCGCGGCCGGCGGTGGGCGAGCCGACCACGATGTCGTCCTGCCCGGCATGCCGGGCCAGCAGCACCTGGTACGCGGCCAGCAGCACCATGAACAGCGTCGAGCGCTCGGCCCTGGCCAGCCGCGACAGCGCGCCGGCGAGCTCGGGCGGCAGGTCGAAGCCCACGTCGTCGCCCGCGCTGCTCCGCCGGGCGGGCCGCGGCCGGTCCGTGGGCAGCTCCAGCGGCGTCGCCCCGGCGAGCCGGCCCGTCCAGTAGCCGATGTCGGCGCCGGCGTCGTGGAGCCGCTGGGCGTCGGCGTACTCGGCGTAGCGGACGGGCAGGCCGGGGAGGGAGACCGGTGCGCCTTCGGTGCGGGCGAGGTAGAAGGCGGCCAGATCGTTCATCAGCACGTTCAGGGACCAGCCGTCGCCGATGATGTGGTGCAGCACCACGCACAGCACGTGGTCGTCGTCGGCCAGCCGGACCAGCGTGATCCGCAGGGGTGGGGCGGAGGCCAGGTCGAAGGGCGCGTTGACGCGCTCACCGAGCAGCCGCGCGACCTCGTCGAGCACGGGCTGATCAAGCACGGGCTGATCAAGCACGGGCCCTTCCGGGGCCGGCCGCTCGAACGCCATGAGCTCCACCGGGACCGGCCCCGGCGGGTCGACCACCGCGACCGGCAGCCCGTCCTGGTCGGGGAACCTCGTGCGCAACGACTCGTGCCGCTCCACGACATCCGCGAACGCCCCCGTCAGCGCCTCGACGTCGAGCGTCCCCCGCAGCCGCCGCACCACCGCGACCCGGTAGGCCGCGTCGGACGGGTCGAGCCGCTGGAGGAACCAGAGCCGCTCCTGGCCCAGGGAGATCATGGCCGCAGCCCGTCGATGGCCGCGGCCACCCCGGTGATCGTCGGATCGTCGAGGAACACGTCGAACGGCACCTCCACCCCGAGCCGTTTCCTGATCCGCGCGCTGATCTGCGTGATGGTCAGGGAATGCCCGCCGAGGTCGTAGAGGTCCTCGTCCGGCGCGATGTGGTCCATCCGCAGGACCTCCATCCAGATCAGCCGCACCTGCTCGATCAGCTCCCCCTCGACGAGCTCCCCCTCGACGAGCTCCCCCTCGACGAGCTCCCTCTCGCCGAGCTCCCTCTCGCCGAGCTCCCCCTCGACGAGCTGCCCCTCCACGAGCTCGGCGCCGGCTTCGGCGTGCGCGGCCCCGGCGGCGGGCGTGGCCGGGGAGGCCGCCGGCGGGTCGGTCACGGGGGCGCCGGGGAGCGGCAGGTCGGCGAGCCGCACCTCCGGATCGGCGGAGACCGCGCGCAGCACCGCCGACAGGTGGTCCGCGGCCAGCTCGACGTCCCGCCGGGAGATCACGTCCGGGCTGTGGTGCAGCGTCAGGAGCAGGCCGTCGTCGCCGTCGACGGCCTGGAGATGGAGCGCGTTCCTGACCATGTGGTTGGACATCTTCCACTCCACCGACAGGCTCAGCCCGGGGAAGACCTGGTCGGGCGCGCGCCGCCGGTAGCTGATGGACACCGGCGCGAGCGCCGCCCTCGGCTTGATGCCGCCCACCGCCCTGGCCACCGGCACCTCGCGGAAGGCGTTGAGCTCGCGCAGCTCGTCCCTGATGCCCAGGGCCAGCTCCCGGAAGGAGCCTCCGGGCGGGAACGACGAGAACACCGGCAGCTCGGTGGCGAACAGGCCGATGTGGTCCCGGGTCTCGGCGGTCCTGGTCGACATGGACACGGCCACGGACGTGTCGGCGTTGCCGTACCGGTGGAGAAGGGCGTGCACGGCGGCGAGGAACACCTGGAACCTGGTCAACCCGGGCAGGTCGGGAAGGTCGTGAGTCAGGTCGCGCAGCACGGTCTCGCCGCGCCCGGCCAGTCGCGGCGTCCTGGTCACCCCGTTGATCACGACGTGCGGCACCTCGCGCCACCGCGCCCGCCAGTACGCCTGCGCCTCCGGCGAGGGCTTCTCCGCCGTCCCGTACGGCATGGGCAGCGGCGGGAAGGGGGCTCCGGAGTAGGCGGCGGCGAGATCCCGTACGAGCAGGTCCTTCGACATGCCGTCGAAGACGAGATGATGACCCACGAACAGCAGCAGGTGCCGGGACGGCGACATCTCCACCAGCGTGAACCGGGCCAGCGGCCCGGCGGACAGCTCGAACGGCAGCGCGATCTCCCGCTCGATCAGGGGATGGGGGTCCGGCTCCACGACGAACGCGATCGGCGGGGCGCCGGCGGCGGGCACCAGGTGCAGCGAGCCGTCACGCTCCTCGAAGGCGCAGCTCAGCACCGGGTGCCGCGCGACCACCGCCCGGCACGCCGCCAGCATCGCCTCCCGGTCCAGCGGGCCGTCGAACCACAGGGCGAAGGGCATGTGGTACGCCGTGCCGGTGCCGTGCATCACCTCCGTGATCCACATGCCGTGCTGCGCCTGCGACGCCAGGACCATGTTCACTCCTCTGCCATGCCGCGCAGTTCTCGCTTGACCACTTTTCCGGCGGTGTTCCTGGGCAGCGCGTCCACGCACAGCAGCCGCGTAGGCAGCTCGTGCTGGGCGAGCCGCTCGGACAGGAAGGCGCGCAGGCCGGCCAGCGTCACCGGCTCGCGTGACACGACGGCCGCCGCCACCGCCATGCCCATGACCGGGTGCGTCACGCCGAACACCGACGCCTCGGACACGGCCGGGTGCTCGTGCAGCGCGGCCTCGACCTGGAGCGTCGAGACCTTGAAGGCGCCCGACTTGATCACGTCGCTCTCCCGGTCGACGAGGTACAGGTAGCCCTCGTCGTCGAGGTAGCCGAGGTCGCCCATGCGTACCCAGCCGTCGCGGAAGGTGTCGCTCCGCTGCTCGCCGTAGTAGGCGCGGGAGTGCGCCGGGCTGCGCAGCCACACCTCGCCGGTCTCGCCCGGCCCGGCCGCGTTCCCGTCGGCGTCGGCGATCCGCAGGCCGCCGGCCGCGTGCCCGAGAGCGCCCGGCCGGTCGGGGTCGTAGATCATGATGGTCTGGGCCGGGGCCGCCTCGGTCGAGGTGTAGTAGTTCGCGACCGTCGCGTTCGGGAACGCCTCGGTCAGCCCGGCCGCGACCTTCGGCGGCAGCGCGGCGGCGGCCGAGCCGAGCAGCAGCACGCTCGACAGGTCGTGGCGGTCCTGGACGCGCGCGCCGAGCAGTTCGACGGCCATCGCGGGCACGACGAACACGGTCCCCGCCGCGTACGCCTCGATGAGCGCCGCGAAGCGGGCCGGCGTGAACAGCGGCAGGGTGACCACGGTGGGCGCGGCGGTCAGCGCGTGGAGCAGCATGACCTGGCCGGCGTTCGTGCCGATGGGGAAGGCGTGCACGAGATGCCGGGAGTGGGCGAACGGGCGGCGCTTGGGGTGGACCGGCGGGGAGGTGAGGTTCGCGTGGCTCGCGGCTACGCCCTTGGGCTGTCCGGTGGTGCCGGAGGTGTAGAGGATCTGGGCGAGGTCGAGCGGGTCGGCCTCGAACGGGAGCCGGCCGGAGGCGCCCGTGAGCTCGTCGCCGCGCCGGACGGTCGTCGTCGCGCCGCAGTGCTCGATCAGGCGGGCCAGCTCCGGCTCGGCCAGGCGGTCCGACAGCGGGACCGCGACGGCGCCCGCCTTCAGCACCGCCATCCAGCTCACCGCGTAGTCGAGCCAGTCACCGCCGCCGAACACCAGCGCGACGCGGTCACCCCGGCGTACGCCCCGGTCCAGCAGATGGTGGGCGGCGGCGTCGGAGCGCTCGTCCCACTCGCCGAGGGTCAGGCCGCCCGTTCCGGCGACGACGAGGGCTTCGTGGTCGGGGGCGGTGGCGGCTCGCGAGCTCAGCAGAGCGGGGACAGGAAGGGCCGACTGAACCACCTCCCAAAATAATTATCGGGCTGCCGCAAGACGCTAGAAAAAATGCACATTTGCGTCAAGCCCTTACCGGCAGCCGCTTGCCGCCATCAGGCCCCGCGTGACACACTCGCCCCGGATTTCCCTGAAACGGGAGGGCTTTTCCAGGTGCGGACGGATGAGGAGCTACGCGGACGGCTCGCCGACATGGTCGCCAGGGCCACCGACGGCGCGGTCGAGGCGGCCGAGGTGCTGGCGGGCGAGGCCAGGCTGGCCGATCTCGGCGTCACGTCGCTCGGCTATCTCAGGCTGATCGACGCGGTGGAGGCGGAGTTCGGCGTCGAGCTCGACCCGGCGTCGGCCGGTAGCCTGGACGAGCTGGTGGACTACGTACGGCTCCATGCTTGAGTCGCCGCTCACCTGGGGTCAGCACGACATCTGGCGGGCCGTCGTGGCGGCGCGGCCGGAGGAGCACTATCTCAACATCGGCCGGGTCTTCGCCGCGCCGAAGCGGCCCGTGACGGTCGAGCGCGCCGTCAAGGCCCTGGACGGGCTCGTCGCCCGGCATGAGGCGCTGCGCACCCGGCTCATCGGGCCCCCGGACCGCCCCCGGCAGCGGATCTCGGCCGTCGCCCGGCCGTACGTCGAGGTGACGGACGAACCCGCGCAGGCGGTCTGCGACCGGTTGTCGGCCAAGCCGTTCGACTACTGGGAGGAGTGGCCGCTGCGGGTGGCGTTCGTCGTGGCGGGCGACCATGTCCGGCATGTCGTGCTGGTCCTCTGCCACCTGGCCGCCGACGGGCACGCGGCCGAACTGCTGGTGAAGGACTTCCGGCTGCTCCTGCTGCGCGATGCGCTGCCACCGGTGCGGAGCGCCACGCCGCGTGAGATCGCCGAGTGGCAGCGCTCGGCCGAGGGCCGGCGCACGTCGGACGAGGCCCTGTCCTTCTGGCTGTCCGAATACCGGCGCATGGACCCCGTGATCCTTTCGGACGTCCCCCGGAGCCCGCGGTTCCGGGAGGCCACGATGACGTCCACGGCGATCGCCGCGGCGGCGCAGGCGGTGGCGGCCCGCGAGCGGGTGAGCTCCTCGACGGTGCTGCTCACGGCCGCGGTCCGGCTCGCCGGGCGGCTCACGGGCCAGCGGTTCTGCGGCATGCGGGTGATCGTCAACAACCGGTTCGCGGCAGATCGCCGCGACGTGGTCTCCACGATCTCCCAGGAGGGGCTCGTGCTCCTCGACCTGCGTACCTCCGACTTCGGGGAGCTGGTGCGGCAGGGCTGGCGAGTGGCCCTGCGGGCGTACCGGCAGGCCCAGTTCGATCCGTACGCGATGGAGGAGGCGGTGTCGGGCGTGGGACCGGCGATCAGGTCGTTCGGCTGCTTCAACGACCAGCGGCTGGTGCAGCACGACGGGGCGACAGGGCTGGACGAGCGGGCTGTCCGCGCCTCGATGGAGCGGACCGAGCTGGCCTGGACGGACGCCATGGACCGCAACGTCTGCGACTTCCGGCTGCATCTCGGCGGCGAGCCGGGGCGGATGGAGGTGTCTCTGTACGCCGACACCGCGCTGCTCGCGCCGCCGGGGATCGAAGGGTTCCTGCTCGACCTGGAGTCGACGCTGGTCGAAGCGGCGCTCGCATGACCCTGTACGCGGCGGCCACGTCGTGCGCGCAGGGCGAGACCCTCCGGTTCCACCTGCTCGAAGACGGGGGCGCGATCACCGTCGAGGACGTGCCGTCGGGGCGGGTCGTGCTCCGGGACACGGCCGCCGGCGACACCTGGACGCTCACGGTGGGCCAGGACTGGCCCAGCTCGCTCTATCGCGCCGTCCTGGGCGACGGGTCCGCGTACTTCGTCGTACGGGGTCGGGTGCCGGCCTCCCCGGTGGTGGTGGCGATCCCCTTCCCCACCTGGGAGGCGTACAACCGGCCCGGCGTCCCCGGTGAGGGGCTCTACCAGTCCGAGCAGCCCGACCGCGCGGTCAAGGTCAGCTTCGACCGGCCGGGGGCGGGGCCGCAGGTCGAGGAGTGGGAGCTCGGGCTGCTGCGCTGGCTCGGACCGTCGGGGTACGCGGTCGACTACTGCTCGGGGCTGGACCTGCACGGCGGTCTCGACCTGCTCAGCCGCTACCGGCTGCTGGTGATCAACGGGCACGACGAGTACTGGTCGTGGGAGATGCGGGACGCGGTGGAGGCGTTCGCGCGGGGCGGTGGAAATATCGCCATATTCTCCGGCAACACCTGCTGGTGGCAGGTCCGCTTCGAGGACGACCTCCGGACGATGGTCTGCTACCGCGACGCCGTCGCCGACCCCCTCTCGCGCACCGACCCCGGCCGCACCACCGTCGAGTGGCCCAGCGACCCCGTCAACCGCCCCGAGAACACCCTCACCGGGCTGACCTTCCGCAACGGCGCCGGCTGCTGGGTGGACTCGCGGGTGATGTCCCAGGAGTCCTACACGGCCCGCTTCACCGACCACTGGGTCTACGCGGGCACCGGCCTGCGGGACGGCGACACGTTCGGCAGGGGCGCGCTCGGTTACGAGACGGACGCCGCCGACCTGGAGTGGCTGGACGGCGTGCCCCGGGCCACGGGCCGCGACGGCACCCCGCCCTCGTTCGTCGTCCTCGCCACGGCGGACCTGTCCCACTGGCGCAGCCACGGCAAGGGCGGTGCGGCGACCATGGGCGTGCACCGGCTGGGAGCCGGGACCGTCTTCAACGCGGGCACCATCAACTGGGGCAACACCCTGGCCACCGACCCGGTCCTGGCCCGCATCACCCGCAACGTCCTGGACCGCCTCTCCCGCCCTCCCGGCCCGCCGCAGTGGGAGGACATCGGCCCGGCCGGCCCACCGGTCCTGGCCCCGGGAGCCCGGCGGCCCCCGGCGCCGGAGGCCGCGCCGGACCCGGCCGCGGAAGCCCGGCCGGTCGCGCTCGTCGTGTGCGAGAGCCGGCTCTTCGCCGCCGGGGCCGGCGGAGCGCTGAGCACCCGTCACCTGTCCGGCCAGAACCTGCCCTGGCGCCCGATCGACGTCACCGACGCCCTGGCGCTCGCCGCCCCCCGCGAGGCCCACGGCGGCCCACCGGCGGGCCTGTACGGCCTGGCCCCCGGCGGCGCCATCCGCTACCGGGACCCCGTCCTCTCCCCGGCCCCCTGGACGGACGTGAGCCGGGCGCCGGAGCGCGCCACGGGCCTGGCCGCCGCCGACGAGGCCCTGTTCGCCCTCACCTCGGACGACGAGCTGTGGCACCTCCCCATCCGCCGGCTCGCGGACGCCGCCTGGGTCCGGATCGGCGGCGGGGGCGGGGCCACGGGACTGACGGCGATGAACGGGCGCCTGTTCGCCGTTGCGGGCGACCGCGTCCTGACGAGAACGGTCGACCGTCAGGACAGGGAGTGGACCGACCTGGGCCCGGCCTGGACCACGACCCCCGGACCGGCCCCTTCGGCGAGCCCTGTCGCGCTGGCCGCCGCCTCGGGACGGCTCGTCGTCGCGGCTCCCGACGGGCGCCTCTACTGGCGGTCGCTCTCGTAGGCCAGCCACTGCGCGCACGTGTGCAGGCCGTAGTCGAGGTCCACCTCCGGCCGCCACCCGAGTTCGCTGAAGGCCCGCTCGACGTCCACCGGCGCCTCCGCCGTCCCGGCCGCCTCCGCGTCGGGAACGGCCTCGATCGGCACGGGACGGACCGCCCGGGCCACCGCCTCGGCCAGTTCCAGCCCGCTCACCGGCCGCGGACCCGCGATGTCGTACACCCCCGCTCCGCGGGTCAGGGCGGCTACGACGGCCGCGGCGACGTCCCGCACGTGCACGAGGCGCCCCGCCCCGCCACCGGCCCGCAGCGGCCGGTTCAGCGACGACCGCAGCACCTGCTCCGCCACCGTCCCGCCCTGCGGCATCCCCGGCCCGTACGGCTCGCCGAGGCGCAGCACCACCGCGTCCCCGGCCGCGATCCCTCGCGAGCCGAGCAGGATCTTCCGACCGCCGAAGCCCGAGAAGGCCTCTCGCGCCAGTCGCAGCTCCTCGGCCGGATCGGCGTCCGGCTCCGGCGCGCAGACGTGCACGACCGCGTCGGGGTGATCGGATGCCAGGTAGCCCCGGTCGGCGAGCGCCCACGTGACCTGGTCGCGCAGCCAGGAGTCAGGGCCGGTCACGGCGACCGTCCGCCGTTCCACGGCCCGGGGGGCGGCCGAGAGCCCCGCCGCGAGCCCGTTCCGTGCGACGTCGTGGAGTTCGTCCGCCAGCCGGGCCAGCTCGCGAGCGCCGAGCTCGTGACAGAGCCCGCCGGGCCCCATGGTCCCCAGCGCCCGATCCAGCACCCGGGGGTCCCCCGAGCCCTGCTGGACCACGCCCATGGTGAAGGCCGTGAGCCAGAGCGGCCACCAGCGGCCCGCGAACCGCGCCCGCAGGCCGCCGACGTCGAAGCCGCGCCCGTCCAGGTAGTCCTCACAGCGGATGTCCCGCCACCCCGAGCCGCCGGTCACGGCGCACTGCGCCACCCCGCGCTTGAAGAACGGGATCGCGGTCAGGGATTCGAGCACCCCGGCCTCGCCGGACAACGGCTCGTCGGCGAAGAAGCAGGGCGAGCGCCGCAACCCCTGGAAGTCGTTCTCCACCAGACTGGCCAGGTCCTCGTGCTCGGCCAGACTGGGCACCGCGACGTACACCGGCACACCGGCCTGGCGCAGATACCGGCCCATCAGCACGTCGTCCGGCCAGGTGTCGCCCCGCCCGCGCGCCCATGCCACGTACCCCTCGGCCACCCGCCGGGGCAGCAGCAGCGCCGCGACGGGCGTGTACTCCCCGGCCCCGCGCACCCAGCGCGCCCCCGCGAGCGCGCCCAGGCGCACGGCGGCGCCGTTGCGCGAGTTCCAGAACGCGAACAGCGCCAGCGCCGCGTCCGGCATGGCCCGGGCGGCCGCCGCCGCCCGCTCGAAGAACGTCTCCGACAGCACCATGTCGTCATGGAGCAGCACGTGGTGGGTGGCTCCCTCGGGGATGCTCGACCAGGCCAGCAGCGACGTCCGGAACGCCGACGGCCGCCCTCCCGGATCGGGGTCGGTGACCACGTCCAGGACGCCGCCCGCCAGGCTGACGGCCGCCTCCATGCGCCGGGGATGCGCCATCACCGCCCCGGTGAGCCTCACGTCCCCAGGCATGTGCCTACCGACAGCTCGCCCGACTCCAACAGGGCCAGCGCGTCGTGTCGGCCGGCGCCCTCCCACTGGGCCTCGCGGACGACGAGCAGCCCGGAGCCGCACGCCACCAGGGCCCCGGCGCAGCCGGTCGACCAGACCGGCGCCAGCACGGTGCCCGGCGGCTCCCGGTGCTCACCCCACTCGATGAGGTCGGCGCTGTGCACGAACAGTTTGCGCCCGCCGACGAAGGTGAAGGCCCCGGGGTACGGCGCGGCCAGCGCGCGTACCCAGTCGTAGAGCTCGCTCGCGGGTCTGGACCAGTCGATCACGCCGTCCTCCGGCCGCCGCCGCTCCCACACCGATCCGCCCGGCGGCTGCGGCCGCGCCACCACCTGGCCCGCGAGCAGCAGCGGGACGTACTGGGCGAGCAGCTCGATGTTGATCTCGGTCACCTTGCGGTACACCTCGGTGACGTCGTCGCGGCGGCTCACTGTGAACTCGCGCTGGGCGATGAGCTCGCCCTCGTCGGCGCCCTCGTTCAGGAAGAACAGGCTGACCGCGCTGGACCGGATGCCCTTGATGATCGTCCAGGGCAGCGGGGCCCGCCCACGCCCCTCGGGCAGCCGGGTGGGGTGCAACCCGACCGAGCCGAGCGGGCACGCCGACAGCAGCGGCTCGCGGACGAGCTGTGACCAGCCGGCGATCACGAACAGGTCGATGCCCAGGTCGGTGACCAGCTTGTGCGCCCGGCCGTCGTTGATGTCGGCGGTCTCCAGCAGCGGGATGTCGTGCCTGGCCGCCGCCTCCTGCAGCGGCGCGTAGCCCGAGCGGTGCTGCAACTGGGGCGGGTAGCCGATGAGCAGCGACGGGGGAGTGCCCTGAGCGGCGAGTACGTCCACGGCCGGCGCCGCGAACTCCATACCGGTGCAGAACGCGAACGTCTTCACTGAATCACCCTTTACAGGACCTCCCTCAGCACGCCGAACGCCTCGGCGTGTGTGACTCCGATCTCCGAGCCCCGCAGCGTGGCCAGCGCCGTCACCGACTCCTCGCTCCTGATGTGCGGTGAGGGCCGGTGCTGGCTCCGGTAGCCGCGCAGCGCCTCCAGCTTGCGCTCCAGGTGGGCGCTGATGTCGCAGTAGGCCGTCGAGCGTGGCATCGGCTCGGCCGCCCACTGCAGCTTCGACATCTCGTACAGCAGCACGGTCGGCACGAGCCACTTGCCGAACTGCTGGGCGATGGGCCTGGCCGCCGCGAACCCGGCGCCGAACACCGCGAGGTGGTCCTGGTCGTAGTCGGCGAAGCTCGGCAGCAGCAGCAGGTCGGGCCGCCGCTCGTTCAGCGCCTGCTCGAACAGGTCGACCAGGTCCTTGCGCGGCAGCGTGTCCAGCCGCTCGGTCAGGTCCATGTCGCCGTACGCGATCTCGTAGGAGAAGCCCAGGGTGGCCCGGACGGCCTCGATCTCGTCCAGCCGCTGGCGGTAGGTGGTGGCGCCGTCGAGGCCGTAGTGCCGCATGCCGTCCACCGCCAGATACAGGACGTGGACCTGCGCGCCCGCCTCGACCTGTGCGGCGATCAGACCGCCGCAGCCGAGGACCTCGTCGTCGGCGTGGGGAGAGATCACCAGCACACGGTCAAAGCGGCGCATTCGCTGCCCTCCGGTCCTCGCGGGCGCGATAGTACGCGGCGGTGCTCAGGATCAGCTCGTCGAGCGCGACCCTGGGCTGCCAGCCGAGGCCCGTCGCCGCCCGCAGCGCCGGGATCTTGTGGAACGACTCCGCCTCCGCGTAGTACGGCCCGTGCACGCTCCGGCCGTCGACGCTGACGATCGGCGACGCGCTGCCGAGGAGGTCCTTCACCCGATGGGCCAGCTCCGTGATGGTGACGGCGTTCGCCGGGTTGCCGACGTTGATGACGATGTCGTCGCCGTCGAGGGCCGCGTCCATGTAGTCGATCAGGAACCCGGTCAGGTCGCTCGCCGCGATGAAGGCCCTGACCTGGTCGCCGCCCGCGAACACGGTGATCGGCTTCTCGGCCAGCGCCTGCTGGACGAACGTGGGCATGACGAACCCGCCCGCCCGTGACTGCCGCGCCCCCGCCACGTTGAACGGCCGGATGACGACGCCGCGCAGGCCGTGCCGGCGGCTGTTGGAGACCATCGCCTCGGCCAGCGTCTTGGCGATCGCGTACTCGATGCGGGTGTTGTACTGCGTCGGCACGACGATGTCGTCCTTCTCGTCGAGCACGCCGCTGCGCCCGTACACCTCGGCCGAGCTGAACAGGCACAGCGGCGCGCCGGCGCTGATGCAGGCCTCGATGACCGGCGCGGTGCTGCCGATGATGTCGTGGCCGAGCCGGCCCGCCCTGGACAGGATGCTGGCGGGGCCGACGTACGAGGCCGCGTGGATGACGCGGTCGGCGCCGGCGAAGTCGCCTCCGGCCGCCAGGTAGTCCTCCACCCGCTGCCGGACGACCGTGCAGCGGGGGTCGGCGTCGTAGTCCTCGCCGTCGATGACCGCGCCGGCGTTGGAGTCGATGATCGTTACTCGGTGGCCCGCTTCGAGATACGCGTCCACCAGATGTGAGCCGATGAAACCGAGACCGCCCGTGACGATGACCTCGCCACTTGGAGCTCCCACGAGCCTGCCTTTCCCACGAAGTCGCGATTTCGAGGAAAAACGGCCACACGGGGCTTGTGCCGCCCCTATGGCACCTAGCGTGGGATTAAAACAGTTTTCGCCATGCTTGTCACGCATGGCATAAGTTTTCACCGGATAGTCACGATCTTGGACTGATGTCCGGGGCCGCCCGGCGCCTGCCGGGTGCCCGGTCACCACACGTCGACGTCCACGCCGATCGCGATGGTCCGCAGGGCGCTGAGCGCGACCCAGGTGCGCGCGCCGCTGCCCAGCCCGCCGTACTTGTCGGGGTCCCCCGTCCAGGGGAGCAGGTCGAGGACGGCGCTGACGTGGCCGCAGTCCGCCGCGTCGCGGGCCAACTGTACGGACTCGCGGCGCTTCGCCGCCTTGGGGAGTTTCGCGAGGCGGGCGTGCTGGGCGGCGAGGTCGATCAGCTGGTCGGCGGTCGGGCCGGTGGGCCGGCCCTCGGCCGCGATCCGTTCGGCCTCCGGCAGGTCGTCCGCCACCCAGGCCCTGTTGATCTCGCCCCACAGCCGGAGCAGCTCCGGCTGCCCGTGGACGGTGAGCGCGCGGGCGGCCCTCCAGTCGTCGAACCAGCGCACGCCGTAGGCGTGCGGCCTGTCCGGGTCGTTCCGCTCGCTGCGCTCCCCGATCAGCTCACGCACCAGCTCGGTCTCGCCCCGCCTGAGCAGGCAGACCAGCCACGGCACGCCGTGGTACCGGCCCACCGGCGTGCCCACGCCCTCGTCCAGCACGACGCGGGCTTCCTGCTCGCGGCTGCACTCGGTGAGCGCCCAGACCAGCGGCAGGCGGACGTCCCAGTTCGCACGGTCGGCGTCGGCGGCCGCGCGGGCGGAGGCGAACCACTGCTCGGAGCGGTCATGCCGCCCCAGAACCGCGCAGGCCCCGGCGACCGCCGCCAGGTCCGCCGCGTCGCCCACGTCCGCGACGTCGTCGCCGGCGCAGGGGAAGACGGCGGCGGCTTCGGCTTCGAATCCCGCGGCGCCGAGCGCCAGCGCGATCCGCGCGAGGTGTCCGAGGCGTCGCCGGTGTCCCGGCATCGCGAGGGCCAGGTCGCGGGCTTCGGCGGCCTCGCCCCGCCGGACGCGGACCATCGCGAGCTGCTGGAGTGTGTCGACCGCCCAGTTGCCGTGGACGACCGAGTCCTGAGCGTTCAGGTCGGCGAGCGTTCCCCGGGCCACCGTGATCAGATCGGGGACGGTGGCGGTGGCGGGCGGCGGCCACGTCCCCGTCGCCTCCGCCGTGCTGCCACGTCCCCGGAACGGCGCCAACAGCCGCTCGGTCTCCGGTGAGGCCGCCCCCAGGCCCGCCTGAGCCGGGTCGGGGAAGACCTTCTGCTCGCCCCAGCGGAACGGCCAGGCGAAGCGGCGGGCGACGGACCAGCAGAGCCGCTCGTCGAGCTCCGCGAGACCGCCGTCCCGGCCGGGCGGTGCGATGACCGTGCCGTCCTCGAACGCCACCGCCCAGGTGTCCTCATCGAGCGCGAACGTCGGGTCGGGCCGGAGCCGGTCGCCGAGGTCACGGCCGGTGAGGAAGAGCGGGCGGCGGGCGGCCGGGGCGTGGTGGAAGGGGTGGTCGGCCACGATCTCGCCGGTCCCGGGGCGCAGGAAGCGCAGCGCGTGCGAGCCGATCGCGACCAGCATGTCGCCGGCGGGCCATTCCAGGCCGAAGCCGTGATCGACCTGGCCGATGGTGCGCCGGACGCCCTCCATGACGCGCAGCCGTTCGGGGTGTTCACCGAGCGACCAGATCTCGATCCGTCCGTCGGCGGTGACGCAGGCGGCCCGCTCGCCGTCCGGCGACCAGGCCCACGACCGGGCGTCCCAGCCGCGCGGGTCGCAGGCGGCTGCCAGGACGCGCAGGTCGTGGCGGTGCTCTCCGGTCGTCCCGTCGATGATGCCGACGGTGCCGCCCGCCGGGTCCACCACCGCCAATCGGCCGCCCGGCCCCCAGCACAGGAGGTCGGCGCCCGGGTAGCCCGCAAGCTCGGCCGTCGTCGCGCCCGTCAGCGCGTCGGCGATGACGAGCTTTCCGGCGCGCTGGTAGGCCAGGAGGCGTTCGTCCAGGCTCCACGCGGGCGGAGCCGCGTCGGGGTCCTCCTCCAGGCCCACCATCCAGGAGACCCGCCGTCGCTCCACGTCGAGCGACATCGCCGCGTACTCGTCCGCCGCCTCTCCGTAGACGCGGGAGCCGTCGCGCGACCAGAACGGCCGGCGGAGGGTGAGCTCGGGCTCGTCGCCCCAGGTCTCGCGCCACTGGTCCGGCAGCGGTCCGCTGAACGCGATCGGCGCCGTTCCCTCCTGGTGGGAGTCCGGTGGCCCGGCGACCGTGCCCTCGTGCATCGCCACGATGACGTGGGGCAGGAACTCCGACTCGCCTCCGAAGACGAACGCGCGCCTGCCCTCGGGGGCGAAGGCCATGCCCGGCGGCCTGCCGGCGGCGAGGAAGAACGCGTCGGCGACCGGCTCGTGGGCGCTGCCGAACGGGTCCCACACGCCGGTCGCGTTGGTGTTGTACTCCAGCGCGATCCGCGTGCCGTCCGCCGACCACTGGAGGCTCCGCGCGTGGCCGGGGAAGCCGATGCCGCCCATGATGCCGTCGATCGCGTGCACGCAGTGGCCGGTGGCGACCTCAAAGATCTGCAGGACGCCGCCCCGGTCGTAGTCGGCGCCGGTCCAGCCACCGACCGCGAGGTGGCGGCCGTCCGGGCTGAGCGCGTGGCCGTTCACCTCGCCGTGGTGCACGTCGGAGTGGCGCAGCAGCGCGCCGGCGTCGCGCAGCCGGGCGGTCGCGATGCGATGCGCGCCGGTGACGCCGTGGGCGCGCTCCAGAGCGTGCAGGGCGTCCCGCAGCGGCACGGTGTCGCGCCGCGGGGAGAACTCGGACCAGTCGGCGTTCTTGAGGAGGTCGAGGGCCTCGCCGGGGCTCATCCGCTCGTCCGGGACGCCGGTGAACGGCGGGGACGGCGGCGGGGTGCCGGGCTCCCGGCCGTCGAGCACGGCCGCCAGCGCGTCCTCGTCGTGGATCGGAACGCCGCGCACCGCCGCCGGACCCGCCTTGGCCCCCGACTTCGCCCCGGCGAAGACCAGGTCCGTCCTCGCCGAGACCGACGCGGTCACCTGCGCGCCCATCGCCTCCAGGCCCCGCTTGGCCTCGTCCTTCGAGAGCCGGGTGAACCGTCCGGCCAGCACGATCTGCCTGCCACTGATGATCATGCCAGGCGACCGTAGCGGTGATGGCCGACACTTCGCATGCGGTCCGGCCGTTCATCGGACACGGACCCCTTACTCTTGTTCGCCACAGTGCAAATCATGAGGAGGCATCACCACATGGGCTCTATCCGGCGAAGCGTGACCCTGGCGCTCGGCTTGGCGGCCACGCTGGCGGCGTCCGTCACCTTGAGCGGTCCGGCCATGGCGGCGTCCTCCCCCATCGAGGCCTGCGGCGGCGGCAGCTACCACGTCATCGACAGCCACGCCTACGGCTCCAGCGCCGTCACGTACCTGCTCTACAACGGCAGCACCAACTGCGTGGTCACCTGGAAGACCGGAGCCGCGGGCAACACCGCCTGGGTGCGTGCGGTGGTCCAGGTGTACGGCTCGCCGGGGAAGGTGGACGCGGACAACTACAAGTACTACGCCGGCCCGGTCAAGGTCAGCGCGCCGGGCAAGTGCATCATGTGGGGCGGCTCCTACGGCAGCTCCTGGTACGAGAGCCCCTTCGAGCACTGCGACTGACCCGGGGACGACCGAGGGCGCGGATGGTGGCGGGTTCATGGCGAAGGGAAGGTCAGGAGTGGTCGGCGTGCCTGAGCGGCGGGTCACGGTGTTCGGAGCCGGGTACATCGGTCTGGTGACCGGTGCCTGCCTGGCCGAACTCGGTCACCGGGTGGTGGTCCGGGACATCGACCCGGCCAAGGTCGATCTGCTGCGCTCCGGCGACATACCGATCTACGAGCCCGGACTGGGTGACCTGATCGCCCGGAACAAGGAGCGGCTGACGTTCACGCTGGACCTCCGGGAGGCCCTGGACGGCGCCGAGGTCGCGTACGTGTGCGTGGACACGCCGCCGTCCGCCTCCGGCGACGCGGACCTGTCCCGGGTCTGGTCGGTGATCACGTCGCTGGAGGGCGCGACGCACCTGCGGGCGGTGGTGGTGAAGTCCACCGTCCCCGTGGGCACCGGCGCCCGGGTGCGGGCCGCGCTGGACGCCGCCGGTCTCGGTCACGTCGGGTACGCCTCCAACCCCGAGTTCACCGCCGAAGGCACCGCGGTCCGCGACTTCATGCGGCCGGACCGGATCGTCGTCGGAGCCTCCGACGAGGCGACCGCCCGCCTGGTCGCGGACCTGCACGAGGGCGTGGACGGGCCGGTCGTCGTGATGGACGTGCGCTCGGCCGAGATGGTGAAACTCGCCTCGAACGCGCTGCTCGCCACGAAGATCAGCTTCATCAACGAGATCGCGACCCTGTGCGAGAACACCGGCGCCGACGTCGAGGAGGTCGCCCGCGCGGTCGGCCTGGACCACCGGCTCGGCCACCACTTCCTGCGGCCCGGCATCGGCTGGGGCGGCTCCTGCTTCCCCAAGGACTCCGAGGCGCTGCGGCAACTGGCCAGCAACACCGGCTACCACCTGCAACTGCTGACGGCGGTGATCGAGGTCAACAACCTCCAGAAGCGGCGGGCGATCCAGAAGCTGAAGGAGGAGCTCGGCACGCTGGCCGGCGCTCGGGTGGCGCTGCTCGGGCTGACGTTCAAGCCGGGGACCGACGACATGCGGGAGGCGCCCAGCACGGTGCTGGCCGCGCGGCTGCTGGCCGAGGGGGCCGAGGTGCGCTGCTGGGACCCCATGGCACGCCCGGCCGGGACGGAGCCGTGGACGTCGACGAGCCGCCACGCGACGCCGGAGCTGGCGGTCGAGGGCGCGGACGCGGCGATCGTGGTGACGGAGTGGCCCCAGCTCAAGGAGGTCGACTGGGTGGGGGCGGCCTCGCTGATGCGGCGTCCGGTGCTCTTCGACGGCCGTAACCTGCTGGACCCGGCCACGATGCGCTCCGCCGGGTGGACGTACATGAGCGTCGGGCGGCCGTAGCCGCCGCCTGTCCTGCCGAGAGCAGTTTCCTCAAATCAACCGTGAAGGTGATCTTCTTCGCCCTAAGATCCCTTACATGCTGTTTTACCGAACATTACGGATGATGACGGTCGTCACGGCGGCCTTCGCCGTCGCACTCACCGGGGCGGTCGCGGGTGGCGTGCAGATGGCGCGGGCCGACCAGACCAAGCCCGCCACCGACCGCCAGCTGTTGTTCTACAACCACGCCTACAGCGTGGTCGACAAGGAGACCGCCGACGCCATCGAGCACTCCGACTACCTGAAGGAGTTCGCCAACTTCGAGGTCCGCACCACCACCGGTGGCGGGATGACCTGGAAGGGCCGCTATCTCTACGGCCGCGAGACCTACATCGAGCTGTTCGGGGAGAACGACCTGCCGGGCCAGGACGGCCTGTTCGGCTCCGCCGGGCTGGGAGTCTCCACCGAGCGCGCCGGCGACCTGGCGACGGTCACCGACCGGCTGAAGGCCCTCGGGATCACCGACCCGGCCAAGTACCGCCAGACGCGTGACTTCGGCGACGGCGTCAAGGTGCCGTGGTTCGACACCATCCGCACCTTCTCCGACCAGTACGACGCCTTCGACCCCTGGGCGATGGAGTACCTGCCGGAGTACTTCGCCGACCCGCGCAGCAAGACCGAGCCGGAGAACTACCCCGGTGACGTCGGCCGGGAGCGCTACCTGTCCGACGCCTACAGCGCCCACCTGATGCGCGACGTGACCTCCATCCAGATCGGGGTCACCCAGCGCGACCTCGCCACCGCGGTGCCGCTGCTCAAGGCCGGCGGATTCACCGTCAGCACCCTGTCGGGCGGCGGCGTCTACGCGGTGGGCGGCGGCCCCACGATCCGCCTCGACGCCGTCGATCGCGCCCAGGCCGGCCTGAAGAAGGTCACCTTCTCGCTCAACAAGACCATCACGTATCAGGACGAGGTGGAGATCGGCCGCTCGAAGCTCCTCGTCGGCCCCGGCGCCCGCGCCGTGTGGACCTTCGACGCCCCCCAGTAGACCTTTCCTGGTGAGCGGTCCGCCGGACGACGAGGGCATCGTCGTCCGGCGTTCTTCGCTCAGGGTCCTGTGCTACTCGGGGTGGGCGACGTACCTGTCGAAGAAGGCGAAGGTGCGCCGCCACGCGTCGTCCGCGGCCGGGCGGACGTTGCCGTGACTCAGCGGGAACAGCGCCAGCTTCGCGACCGGATGATGGCCGTCGGTCATGAACGAGTGGCCGGCGTCCGGGTAGATCTCGACGTCGTGCTCGATGCCGAGCGCCCGCATGTGCTCCTTCAGCCGCGCGCCGTGCGACCGGAAGCCCCGGTCGCGGCCGCCGTAGGAGCCCACCACCGGGCACACCGGCCGCAGCTCCTCCTGGTCGCGCGGGACCATCCCGTAGTTCACCGACGCGGCCCGCACGCCGGGCGGCGCGCTCGCCGCGTACGCCAGGGCGAACCCGCCTCCCATGCAGAACCCGATCACCCCGAGCCGGTCGCCGTCGACGTCGTCGCGGCCGGCCAGCCACCGCCGGGTCGCGTCGATGTCGGCGGCCGGCTGCCCCGGCCTGCCGGTGGCGAGCTGCCGCATGGCCCGCGCCAGGCAGCCGGCCTTGCCGCCGTGGCTGTACAGGTCGGGCAGGACCGCCGCGTACCCCCGGGCGGCGAACAGGTCCAGCACCTCCAGCATGTCCGGCTCGACGCCGTAGATCTCGTGCACCACGACGACCCCCGGCCACCCGCCCGCGGGTGGGGCGCCTTCGGGTGATACCACCGTCGCCGCCAGCGCGGTGCCGTCCGTCAGCGGGATGCGCACGTCTCGTCTCATCAGCACGTAACGTAACAGGCCCGGACTGCCGCGGGAGCGGGGGCAGGGTGTCCTGCCCCCGCTCCGGGGTCACTTCACGAGGTAGGCCTCGGAGAGGATCTGCTGGACGGTGTTGCCGTCCCTGTCCCCGGCCTCCACCTTGATCGAGATGCTGCCCGGGCCCTTGGGGTTGAGCGCGAGCACCTTGTCGCCGGGCAGTACCGCGGCCCGCGTCCAGTGGGCGCCCTTGTCGGCGGAGACCCACACCCCGCGCAGCGACGGCGACCTGCCGCCCTCGGGCTTCACGGTGAAGGTGAACGGCCTGCCGCCCTGGACGGTGTCGTCGGCCGGCAGCCCGAGCTCGTACCGCAGCCGGATCAGCGGCACCTGGGCGCAGGGCTGCTTGTCGTCCCACAGCGTCGCGTCCAGGCAGGCGTACGGTGCGCCGCCGGTCGCCGGGCGGGCGGAGCGGAACGTCCAGGTGGTCTCGACCCCGGTGCCGGGGTGCTTGCCGGCGAACGCGTCCTTCCACGAGTCCGTCAGCCGGTAGGTTCCGGCCCCGGCGGGGACGGTGTAGTAGGGCAGGCCCAGGTCGTCGTACTGCGGCTTGACCTCGGCGTCACCGCTGAACAGGCGGACCTCCTCGGTCCCGGGCGCGCCCTGGTAGGTGTGGCTCGGGTCGGAGGCGTCGGAGTAGTAGCCGAAGCCGAGCGGGGTGAGCGCGCGCAGCCGCAGCCGGTCGCCCTGGCGGCAGCCGTCGCAGAACAGGGCCGGGCCGAACCAGTCCGGCAGGTCCGGGCCGGTCGTGAGCTGCG
The DNA here is from genome assembly GCF_040654215.1 of Nonomuraea sp. NPDC050733. Classification (NCBI taxonomy): domain Bacteria; kingdom Bacillati; phylum Actinomycetota; class Actinomycetes; order Streptosporangiales; family Streptosporangiaceae; genus Nonomuraea; species Nonomuraea sp. NPDC050733. The sequence goes on from NZ_JBFAHO010000052.1 coordinate 40,336, forward strand.
CGGGCACGAGGGCCTCGTTCCAGTTCTCCCGCTCCCGGGTGGGGCGGGTGAAGCCGCGGGAGGAGGAGGCGTACCGCTCGGCGCCCGAGGCCGGGTCGAAGAACGAGTAGTAACGCTCCCACAGCACGTCCTTGCCGGGCGCGTTGTAGTACTCGGTCCTGGCCGCGGGGGCGGTGAAGCGGTGCGAGCCGCGGACGCTGAGGCGCTGCTCGGGCGAGAAGGTGTGGTTGACCTCCGTGAAGTCCGCGTACGGCCCCCACGTGCCCGCCTTCGGGGCGAACTGCGCGTGGTAGGTGGTGTCGATCTCGGTGAGGTCGCGGGCCTTCGGCGCGAAGGTGAGACGGCCCGCCGTGCTGCCCTTCACGTAGTAGGCCAGCTTGTACTCGAACGGGGTGGTCGGCGTGGAGCGCAGGGCGGCGCCCGGGTACGGCTTGCGGGCCAGGGCCTTGCCGAGCCGGTCGGCCTCGCCGCTGTCGATCCACAGCACCGGGATCTTGTTCTGGGCCGTGTACGCCGAGGCGGTGAGCACCCAGGCGAACCGGTCGCTGGTGACCACGCCCGCGGCCCCCGCCTTGACGGCCAGCTCCAGGTCGGTCAGGAAGAGCCGGAGGTCGTCCCTGGCCGGGAGGTAGACGAGCTTGTCACGCGCGTCCGCGCCGCCGCGCATGTCGTCGCCCGTGGTCAGGCTCAGGCGCCGGTCCGCGGTGAACTTCGGCGCCAGCGCGTCGTGCTCGGTGATGTAGTGGGGGTTGAGCTGGAGCCCCGGCACGGTCAGTTCGACCTCGGGGGCGCGGCGGATCTGGTCGAACAGCACCGTGGAGGTGCCCACCGTGGGCGCCTTCCGCACCGGCGTGACCCAGTACCCGCCCCTGTTGACCGGCTCGTAACTCAGCAGCGAAGCGCCCGCGTACATCGTGCCCGAGGCGGTCGTGCGGACGACCATCACGTTCATGAACACCGGCTCCGACGCGCGCGGCGTGCTCACCTGGACCCGCTCGGCAGCGGTGGCGTCCAGAGTCACCGTGGTGTCGCCGTCGAGCCTGATCTCGGGGGCGAGCAGCGAGGCGTACTGGATCTGCCGGTCCGGCGTGGTGTACCACCAGGGCATGTCGCCGATGGAGTAGACGCCGCCGTGGGCCAGCTTGAGTTCGGTCTCCAGCGTGCCGGGCGTGTCGGTGGCGTGCCAGGTATCGGTGCTCACGACCATCGGCTCGCCTTCGAGGAGCGGGTCGGTGTCGCTGACCCGGAGGGCGGACAGGACGCCCGGGTTGCTCCACGTCCAATCCGCTCTGCCGACGAGCCTGACGCGCATGGTGTCCATCTCGGCCCCCTTGTGGAGGGCGATGGGCGCCGTCAACCGGGCCGTGCCCGCGCCGGCCGTCAGGCGGCCCTCGTACCAGCCGGGGTCGCCGAGCTTGGGCTCGACGGTGAGGTCCGCGCTCGCGGTCCCGCCCGCGGGGACGGTCAGCGACGACGGGGTGAGCGTGGCCATCCCGGCGGGCGCCGGGGCGTCGCCGCGCTTCAGCGCCAGCGACAGGTCCAGCGTGACGGGCTCCTTGCCGATGTTGCGGTAGGTCACCTTGCGGGTCAGCGTCTGGCCGGTGTACGGGTCGGTGAACCCGGCGTGGACCGTCGCCAGGTCGCCGAAGACCTGCTGGGTGACGGCCTGGCCGATGTCCAGCCGCCCGGAGCCCTGGTCGTAGGCCGTGGCGTCGCCCGGCTTCGCGGTGCCCGTCAGCGCGGTCTTGAGCTGGTCGGGCGTCCAGTCGGGGTGCTGGGCGGCCAGGATGCCCGCGGCGGCCGCCACGTGCGGGGTGGCCATCGAGGTGCCGGACGCCGCGGTGTAGTGCTCGTCGACGGGGCCGCCGCCGGGGATGCTGCTGCCCTCCCCGAGGGAGGTGCCGGCCGCGCGCGCCGCGACGATGTTCACGCCGGGCGCGGTGATCTCCGGCTTGATCGCGAAGTCGTCGCTCAGGCGGGGGCCGCGGCTGGAGAACTCGGCGATCCGGTCGGCGGAGTCCACCGCGCCCACGGTCAGCGCCGAGGTGGCCGCGCCGGGAGAGGCGATCGTGTACCGGCCGGGGCCCGAGTTGCCGGCCGCGACCACGAACAGCGTGCCGTACGCGGCGGTCAGCTCGTTGGCCGCCTGGCTCAGCGGATCGGTGCCGTCGGTCGGGTTGCTGCTGCCCAGGCTCATGTTGACCACCCGGGCGTGCGCGGTGGCCGCCTGCCACTGCATCGCCGCGATGATCTCGGAGTTGTTGCCGCTGCCCGTGTCGTCCAGCGCCTTGGCGATGGTCAGCCGGGTGCCGGGGGCGACGCCCTTGTACCTGCCGTTGGAGGCGGCGCCGCTGCCCGCGATGATGGACGCCACGTGGGTGCCGTGACCGACGCGGTCGGTGACCTCCTCCGGGTTGCCGCCGCCCGGGCTGCCCGCGGGGACGAAGTTGCGGGCCGAGGCGACCCTGCCCTGCAGGTCGGGGTGGGCGGCGTCGATGCCGGTGTCGATGACGCCGACCGTGGCGCCCGTGCCGTCGAACCCGGCCGCCCAGGCCGCCGGGGCGCCGATCTGCGGGTTGCTGACGTCGTCGAGCGCCTTGACCTTGCCGTCGAGCCACACCTTGCGCAGGTCGCCCGTCAGGGCCTTGGCGGTGTTCTGGCTTCCCCCCAGGGACTGCCAGAACGTGGTGGCGTCCTTCTTGTCCACCTTGATCGCGGCGCCGTCGATGCTGTCCAGCACCACCGGCTCCCCGCCGCCCTTCAGCGACCTGGCCTTGCCCGCCAGGTCGCCGGCCTTGGTCTGCGGCCGGTACTGGAGGATGAGCGGGATCCGCGCGGCCTTGGCGTCGCCGTACCCGTTGGCCGCCAGGTAGTCGACGTTGAACAGCTCCTTGTCCAGCAGGCCCCTGCTGATGTAAGGACCGGCGTCAGCGGGGATCACGTAGTAGCCGTGATCGTTCTGCTCGGCCTGGTACGTCCGCGCCTCGTGGCCCTCGGCGGGCTCCAGGGTGGCGGACGCGCGGCCCGCGCCGTCCCTGGCGTAGGTGACGGTGTCCCCGGTGATCAGTGTGATCCTGACGGGTGGAGTGCCGATCGCGGGCGCGTTCGCCCTGGTGGCCGAGGGGGCGGCGGTCGCCGTGGTGGCCGTCGCCGGGACCGCGGCGAGCGGCACCGCCAGGACGGCCGCGAGTAAGGCCACGGCTCCGCGGCGCCGGGGGGTGGACAGCATGCGCACAACCTTCTCCAGACGTGAGAAACACCGGCCATCGTCGCCCGCGCGCGATGGAGATCGTTTCCTCGCTGACCTAATCTGGGAATCAGTCAGGGCACAAGTCCGCCGAACGGGCCAAAACCCGCCAGGTGGCGGTATCCCGCCACCCCTCCACCGGGAGAAGGGGCGTCGCCGATGCTCGAAGCGATCGGCCTGTCACCGGCCGAGAGCCGTCTGTACACGACGCTCGTCGAGAACCCGCGGTCGTCGGCCGCCGAGCTCGCCACGCACTGCGGCGTCTCGACGCTCCTGGCGGCCCGCACGCTGGCGGCCTTCGCGCGGCGCGGCCTGGCCAGCAGGCTGCCCGGCCGCCGTGCCCGTTACGTCGCCGTCGCGCCCGACATCGCGATCAGGCCGCTGCTCACCCGCCAGGAGGAGGAGCTGCACCAGGTGCGCACGGCCATCCACGAGCTCACCACGTCGTTCCACCTGGCCTCCCGCTACGCGACGCATCCGGCCGAGCAGGTCGAGGTCGTCACGGGGACCGGCAACATCATCAGCCGGGCGTACGCGCTGCAGGACAGCGCCCAGACCATGTTCCGCAACATCGACAAGCCCCCGTACGTCATGCGCGGCCACGCCGACAACGTCGAGCGCGAGCGGCGGATGCTCAGGTCGGGCATCGACTACCGCAGTGTGTACGACCTGGAGTCCCTGGCGGTCCCCGGCAAGCTGCGGCTCATCCAGGACTCCATGGCCCACGGCGAGAAGGCCCGCGTGGTGGCCGGGGCGGCGGCCAAGATGTGGATCGCCGACGACGCGCTCGCGCTGATCCCCATCCGCAACGGCTCGTACTCCATCGACGCGGCGTTCATCCTGCACCAGTCGGCCCTGCTGGACGCGCTGATCGCGCTGTTCGAACGGGAGTGGGGACGGGGGTTCCCGTTGCGGGGGACACCCCGGCCCGCCGCCCCCGGCGGGCCCGACGAGGCGACCAGGGAGCTGCTCTCGCTGCTCGCGGGCGGGCTGACCGACGAGGCCATCGCGCGGACGCTGGGGCTCGGCCTGCGTACCGTGCAGCGCCGCATCCACGCGGTCATGCGCGACCTGAACGCCATCACCCGCTTCCAGGCCGGGCTCGCGGCCCGGGAGCGCGGCTGGATCTAGCGCGGCGGCGGCCGGGTCTGGTACATTGTTACCATGGTAACAGTGGAGCGGGTGCAGACCGGCCTGCGGCTGGAGAAGAACGTGCTCAAGGTGCTCAAAGGGCTGGCCGAATATCTCGACATGTCGCTCGGCGACCTCGTCGAAGGCATCGCGCTGCATGCCTTCGACGGCAAGGCGCCCTTCACCCCGGAGACTCTGGCGAAGATCGACCAGCTCAAGGTCGTGTACGACCTGACGCTGACGTCGGCGGACGCGCACCGGCTGGTGGACAGGTGAGCGGCGCCCAGTACAGGCTCACCGGGCGGCTGCCGGTCGCGCTGCCGCCCGAGCAGGCGTTCCCGCTGTTCACGCCGCGTGGCGAGGAGCAGTGGGTGGCCGGGTGGCGGCCGCACTTCCCGGTGGCCGCCGACGACGACTCCGCTCCGGGCACGGTGTTCGAGACCGAAGCGCACGGCGAGGTGACCACCTGGGTGGTGGTCGGGCGCGAGCAGGGGCGGCGGGTCTCGTACGCCAGGATGACGCCCGGCTCGCGGGCCGGGATCGTCACCGTCGGGGTGGAGGAGGACGGGCGGGGCGGCAGCGTCGTGGACGTGACGTACGAGCTCACCGCGCTCTCTCCGGAGGGGGAGCGGACCCTGCGGGAGTTCGCCGCCGGATACACGGCCTTCCTTGCCTCATGGGAGCAGGCCATCGCGCATCACCGGGCAAGGCGGTGAGCCATTTCTCGCTGTTCGCATGAATCATGACCACGCCGTACACGCGCCCGCCGGGTCGCCCCGTCCGTCAGAGCGGGATGAAAAGCGCCTCGAACGGCGGGTCGCCGACGCCCGTCGTGACGTGCCCCAGGCCGGTGGTGTCGGCGGCGAGCACCAGGTCGCCGGGGCCGAAGCGGCGCCGGCGGCCGTCGGTCACCGTCACCTCGATCGTCCCGCGCAGCATCACCACCCACTGCTCGCGCGGCGCCGGGTGGGCGCTGCTGTCGAACGCGGCGCTGCGCAGGAACTGCACGCCGTCCCTCGACGGCAGCCCGCCCACCGCCATGGCCGGCACCCCGTCGGCGACCTGTCGCCGTTCGAGCGCGATCTCGCCGTCCTCGAACGCCGAACCGCCGTCCTCCGTGCGGATGATCCTGGTGAAGCGCATCAGCTCACCCCGATGAACTGGTGGTCGGTACGGACCCGGCCCTCGTCGTCCAGGGCCAGGATGTCCAGGCCGCCCCCGGCGACCTCCCCGTCACGGACGGACACCATCGACCACCGGACGCCGATCACGTTCGGCAGGAGGACGAACGGCTCCCCGGCGACCCGGAAGATGTGCTCGCCCGGCGCCACGAACATCTCGTAGGCACGGGTCACCCTGGCCTCCAGGGCCTCGTGGCCGTGGACCTCCAGCGGCGGCACGGGAAACGCGAGCGCCGCGGCGGCGTCGCGGATCGCCTCGGGCGGATCGACCAGCACCTGGGTCCCGCCGGGTGCCCACAGCTCACGGATGAGGGCGCCGCGCGTCGCCGGATCGGGCTCGTTCCACTGGGCGACATAGCGGTCGGCGCACTGCTGCGCATCGAATGCGTTGCTCATGGCCGGAAGTGTGCGGCCCCGGGCGGCGACCGCGCGATTCCCTGCAGGGAATCGCGCCGCCGCGGATGTCCACTATGAATGGTGACATGACAGTCCTGGCGGAACCCGAGCAGTTCGCCCGCGAGCTACGGCGCTGGCGCACGCGCCGCCGCTTCAGCCAGCTCGACCTGGCGATCCGGGCCGACACGACCCAGCGCCATCTGAGCTTCCTCGAACAGGGACGTTCGCGGCCGGGCCGCGTCATGGTGGTGCGGCTCGCCGAGTCACTGGGGCTGTCGCTGCGGGAGCGGAACGAGCTCCTGCTCGCGGCCGGATACGCGCCGATGTACGCCGAGTCGAGCCTCGACGCCCCCGAGCTCGGCCCGGTGCGCGACGCGCTGGAGCGCATCCTCGACGGCCACCTGCCGTATCCCGCGGTCGTCGTCCGGCGGCACGGCGAGTTGGTCGCCGCCAACGCGGCGTTCGGCGTGCTGCACGAGGGCGCCGCGCCCGCGCTGCTGGAGCCGCCGCTCAACGTGCTGCGGCTCGCCCTGCATCCCGAGGGCATGGCCCGTCGCGTGGAGAACCTGCCCGAGTGGGGCCGCCACATCACCGGCAGCCTGCGCGACCAGGTGCGGCAGAGCCCCGATCCGGACCTGGAGGAGCTCATCGCCGAGCTGGACGGCTACCTTCCCGACGTGGACCCGCCGGTGGGGCATCTCGGGTTCGCCGTGCCGCTGCGGCTGCGGGTGCCGGAGGGCGAACTGCGCCTCATCACCACGCTGACGTCGTTCGCGACGGCCGTGGACGTCACGCTGTCCGAGCTGCGGCTCGAAGCGTTCCTGCCGGCCGACGAGGCGACGGCGGTCATCCTCCGGCGACGGGCGATGTGACCGAAATTACATCTAAATAGATGCATCAAGAATGATATGTTCTTCCCATGAACGGATTCCTCAGCGTCCCCGGTGCCCGCCTCTACTACGAGGTCCGCGGTACGGGCCCGGTCCTGCTCATCTCCCAGAGCGGCGAGGGCGACGCCGGTCGCACCGTCGACCTGGTGGACCGGCTCGTCACCGACTACACCGTCATCACCTACGACCGGCGCGGCCTGTCCCGCAGCACGCTGGACGACCCGGCCGGCGGCGCGACGGTGGCCGAGCACGCCGACGACGTGCACCGGCTGCTCGCCGAGCTCACCGACGAGCCCGCCCGCATGCTCGGCTGCAGCTTCGGCGCGGTGCTCGGCCTGCACCTGGCCGTCCGGCACCCCGCCCAGCTCCACACGCTCGTCGCCCACGAGCCCGTAGCCCCCGCCCTGCTGCCCGCCGCCGAACGCCGCCACCACGAGGAGGAGCTCCAGGAGCTCCAGCGGCTCTACCGGGACCAGGGGCTCGCCGGAACGTTCGGCAAGATCGCCGAAGTCCTCGGCATCCAGCTCGGCCGGCAGGAGACCGAGCCCGGGCTCACCCAGCACCCCATGGACGACCGGCGCAGGGCCAACTTCGACTTCTTCATCCGCAACGACTTCGGCGCCATCGTCCACGACACCCTCGACACCCTCGACACCCTCGACACCGCCGCGATCGCCGGCGGCCCGGTGCGCGTCATCCCGGCGGCGGGCCGCACCACGCCCCGGCACGTGTTCGATCACCGCTGCGCGCACGAGCTGGCGACCCTCGTCGGGCGCGAGGTCGAGGAGTTCCCCGGCGGCCACAACGGCAACCTCACCCACCCGCGCGCGTACGCCTCCCGGCTGCGCGACCTGCTCTGACGACCGGGGCCCTCAGATATTCATGTAAATCCAGTAGGAAATGTTGACTATGCGCCGCCGGCGACGTAGCGTTCCCGGTATGAGCCAGGGCCTTTACTTGACCCGGCGCCCGCACGTGGACTTCGGTCACGTCGCCAGCGCGCAATGTCGTTGATCACGGACAGCTGACCGCGCACCTTCCCCCATCCCGGCATGGCCGACGGTGCTCATGCCGCCCTCTTTCTGCGCGCCCCGCGCACTGGCGCGCCTCTTCCATGAGGAACCTTCCGTGATCAAGATCAGGCATTTCCTTCTCGTCTCAGCGGCGGCCGGACTGGCCGCCTGCGGCTCCGCCGAGGGCTCGGCGCGTCCCGGCGGAGCGGAGGTGAAGGTGCTGCGTTACCAGGGCAACGTCGGCGCCGTCACCTACCCCGAACTGGCCGAGGACCTCGGCTACCTCGGCGACGTCAAGCTCAGGTGGGTCGGCAACACCACCAGCGGCCCCCAGGACATCCAGTCGGCCGCCACCGGCCAGACCGACTTCGGCGGCGCCTTCAACGGCGCGATCATCAAGCTCAAGGCGGCCAGAGCGCCGATCAAGGCGGTGATCGGCTACTACGGCTCCGACGACAAGACCTTCAGCGGCTACTACGTGACCGACGACAGTCCCATCCGGACCGCCCGCGACCTCATCGGCAAGAAGATCGGCGTCAACACTCTCGGCGCGCACCACGAGGCCGTCATCAAGGAGTACCTGAAGCGAGCGGGCCTGACCCCGGAGGAGATCAAGCAGGTCCAGCTCGTCGTGATCCCCCCGGTCAACACCGAGCAGGCGCTGCGCCAGGGACAGCTCGACGTGGGCACGCTCGGCGGCATCATCAAGGACAAGGCGCTGGAACGCGGCGGCCTGCGCCCGTTGTTCACCGACGTCGGCCTGTTCGGGCCGTTCACCGCCGGCGCCGTCGTGCTGCGCGAGGACTTCATCGCCCGCAACCCCCACACCACGAGGACGTTCGTGGAGGCGTTCGCCAAGGCCGTCCAGTGGGCCCAGAGCCACCCGCGCGAGGAGGTCGTCGCCAGGTTCAAGCAGATCATCGCCAAGCGCGGCCGCAACGAGGACGCGACCGCGGTGACGTTCTGGAAGAGCACCGGCATCGCCGGCAAGGGCGGCGTCATCGCCGACAAGGAGTTCCGGACGTGGATCGACTGGCTCACCCGCGAGGGCGAGATCAGGCCCGGCCAGGTGAAGCCGTCCGACCTCTACACCAACGAGTTCAACCCCTACGCCCACGGGAGCGGGTCATGACCGCCACGATCGGCCGGACCGCGGTGAAGACCAAGATCGGCATCCGGGACGTCGGCAAGGTGTTCCAGGTCCGGGACGCCCGCGAGCCGTTCGTCGCGCTGTCCGGCATCGACCTCGACGTGCGCGAGGGGGAGTTCCTCACCCTCGTCGGGCCGAGCGGCTGCGGCAAGTCCACGCTCCTCGACCTGGTCGCCGGGCTGACGCGGCCGAGCAGCGGCGAGATCCTCATCGACGGCACGCCGGTCACCGGCCCGGGGCTGGACCGGGGGATCGTCTTCCAGCAGTACGCGCTGTTCCCCTGGCGCACCGCGCAGGCCAACGTCGAGTTCGGCCTGGAGGCGAAGGCCGTGCCGAAGAAGGAGCGGCGGGAGCGGTCCCGGCACTACCTCGACCTCGTCGGGCTGACCGGCTTCGAGGAGCGCTACCCGCACGAGCTGTCCGGCGGCATGCGGCAGCGGGTGGCGATCGCCCGCAGCCTCGCCTTCGACCCCGACGTGCTGCTGATGGACGAGCCGTTCGCCGCGCTGGACGCCCAGACGCGCGAGTCGCTGCAGGAGGAGCTGCTGCGGATCTGGGAGAAGACCGGCAAGACCGTGGTCTTCATCACGCACGGCATCGACGAGGCCGTCTACCTCGGCCGGCGGGTCGCCGTCATGACCTCCCGGCCCGGCCGGATCAAGGAGATCGTCGAGGTGTCCTTCGACTCCCGGGAGGGTGACCTGCGGGCGGACCCGGCGTTCGGCGAGTACCGCCACCACGTGTGGGCCCTGCTGCGCGACGAGGTCGCCGCGGCGCAGGTCCTGGAGCGGAAGGCGACGTCCCATGGCTGACCGGCCGGGCGACCTCGCCGCCGCCACCGCCCTGGACGAGCGCGCACCCGAGCGGCTCTCCGGCGGCGTCCACGCCTACGACCCGCCCCGCCGGCCGGACACGCCTGCGGGCCCCGGCCCGTCCGCCCCCGCGCGAAGGTACCGGCGCGCGGCCTCGCGGGCGCTCACGAAGTCCTCGGCGATCCTGCTGCTGCTGGCCGCCTGGGAGGTGCTGCCGCGGCTCGGCGTGTTCGACCGGGTCTTCGTGCCGCCGCTGTCGGAGGACCTCGTCGTCTGGTACGAGATGGTGCTCGGCGGGCAGCTCCCCGAGCACCTGGAGGCGTCGCTGGTCCGCTCGCTGTCCGGGTTCGGCCTGGCCATCGCGCTGGCCGTCCCGCTCGGCCTGCTGATCGGCTGGTACCGGCCGGTGGCCGACATCCTCGTCCCGCTGCTGGAGCTCTTCCGCAACACCTCGGCGGTGGCGCTGCTGCCGGTGTTCACCCTCATCCTGGGCATCGGCGAGACCACGAAGATCACCTTCGTGCTGTACTCCTGCTCCTGGCCGATCCTGCTCAACACCGTCAGCGGCGTGAAGACCGTCGAGCCCCTGCTGATCAAGTCGGCCCGGTCCATGGGCCTCGGCCCGGTCCGGCTCTTCCAGAAGGTCATCCTGCCCGCCGCCGTGCCCACCATCTTCACCGGCGTGCGGCTGGCCGGCGCCTACTCCATCCTCGTCCTGCTGTTCGCCGAGATGGTCGGCGCCAAGGCCGGGCTCGGCTACCTCATCCTGGACGCCCAGTCCAGCTTCCGCATCCCCGAGATGTACGCCGGGATCATCACGATCTCCGCGCTCGGCCTGCTGTTCAACCTGCTCCTGATCAGAGTCGAGCGCCGCTTCTCCACCTGGAGGACCACATGACGAGAAAGCTCCACCTCAACGCCTTCCTCATGGGCGTCGGCCACCACGAGGCGGCCTGGCGGCACCCGCGCACCGACCCGGCCAGGATCGCCGACGTCCGGCACTACCAGAACCTGGCCCGGATCGCCGAGCGCGGCAAGCTCGACTCGGTCTTCCTGGCCGACGGCCTGGCCCTGTGGGGCAACGTCCGGCACAACGCGCTCGGCGGTCTGGAGCCGCTGACGCTGCTGGCCGCCCTCGCCGCCGTCACCGACCACGTCGGCCTGATCGCCACCCTGTCGACCACCTACAACGAGCCGTTCCACGTGGCACGCAAGTTCGCCTCCCTCGACCACATCAGCGGCGGCCGGGCAGGCTGGAACATCGTCACCTCCGCCGGCGAGGCCGAGGCGCACAACTTCGGCATCGAACGGCCGGCGCACGCCGACCGCTACGCCCGGGCCACCGAGTTCCTGGACGTCGTCACCAAGCTGTGGGACAGCTGGGAGGACGACGCGATCCTGTCCGACCGGACGAGCGGGCTCTACGCCGACACCGGCAAGATCCACGCGATCGAGCACGCGGGGGAGCACTTCACCGTCCGCGGCCCGCTGAACACCTCCCGGCCGCCCCAGGGACACCCGCTGCTGGTGCAGGCCGGCTCCTCGGAGGACGGCAAGGAGTTCGCCGCCCGTCACGCGGAGGCCGTCTTCACCGCCCAGCAGACCCTGAAGGAGGGGCGGGAGTTCTACGCCGACCTCAAGCGCCGCCTGGCCCGGTACGGCAGGCAGCCGGAGGACCTGCTCGTGCTGCCGGGCATCTCGCCGATCATCGGCTCCACCGAGCGGGAGGCGCTGCGGCTGGAGAAAGAGCTGGAGGAGCTCATCATCCCCGCATACGGCCTGGCCCAGCTCTCCCACATGACCGGCATCGAGCTGAGCGAGGACGCGCTCGACCGGCCGCTGCCGGACATCCCCGTCGAGACCGAGGGCGCGCAGAGCCGCCGCAAGCTCGTCGTCGACCTGGCCCGGCGGGACGGCCTCACGGTCAGGCAGCTCATCGGCCGCCTGGCCGGCGGCCGGGGACACCGCGTGGTGGCCGGCACCCCGGAGCAGATCGCCGACGAGATCCAGGAGTGGTTCGAGGGGGGAGCGGCCGACGGCTTCAACATCATGCCTCCCCTCCTGCCCGTCGGCCTGGCCGACTTCGTCGACCACGTCGTACCGGAACTGCGGGCCAGGGGCCTGTTCCGGCACGAGTACGACAGCCGTACCCTGCGCGGCAACTACGGACTGGCCAGGCCCGGCTCCCGGTACGCCGCCCCTGACGGCGCGGAGCTGGAAGTGGCGGTGGCCGGATGACGGAGACCCTGCCCGACCGCACGGTGGACGCCGACGGTTACCGTCGCGCCCTCGCCGTGCACGCCGCGGGCGTCGTGGTGATCACCGCGCACAGCGACGGCATCCCCGTCGGCCTGACCGCGACCTCCTTCTCCTCGGTCAGCCTGGACCCGCCGCTGGTCTCCTTCTACGTCGACCGGCGCTCCACCACCTGGCCATTGCTGCGTTCGGCGGACCACTTCGCCGTGAACGTCCTGGCCAGTGACCAGGCGGAGGTGGCGGCCAGGTTCGCGAGCAAGGGGATCGACAGGTTCGCCGAGCCCACCCGGTGGCGTCCGGGGCCGCTGGGGGCGCCGCTGCTGCAGGACGTCTCGGCGCACCTGATCTGCCTGCCGCACGAGACGTCGGGCGTCGGTGACCACGTGCTCGTGGTGGGCCTGGTCGCCGAGGCGTACGTGCACGGCACGGGCCGTCCGCTGCTCTACCACCAGGGCAGGTTCGGGCGCTTCGTCGCCCACCCGTGACAGTGCCCCGTGACCGTGCCCCGCGACCGTGGCCGAGTGCGGCTACGTCGATCAGGCCCACCTGGCGCGGGACTTCCGCGCCC
>NZ_JBFAHO010000053.1:0-52852 GCF_040654215.1 Nonomuraea sp. NPDC050733
CTCTTCCTCACCACCGAGGCCGTCATCGCCGAGAAGCCCGAGAAGAACCCCGCCGCTCCCGCCGGTATGCCCGGCGGCGGCGACATGGACTTCTAGCCCGTTCGCGTGTGCGTCGCGGACGCGGGCAGCCCGACTACGGCGACGCCCAGGAGCACACGGGAGTTCCACGGCCTCCGTGAGCCGACGGTGGGCGATGAGGACAAGCTGGTCGACTGGCCGGCCACCAAGATCTGTCCGGTGGAGATGTGGCGGGATCGGCTGCGCGGCGCGCTGCGTGCCGGCCCTCATGTACGTGATAACAGTTCATCATCACGTACATGAGGTGGTCTGCGAACCAGGGGGTCGCCGCGACGATCACCAGCGCGCCGGCACAGGCTTCCTCTCCGTTCCGCTGTCGGGTTGTCGTACCAGCCGGAGCAGACAGCGACGCTAACTGTGGCGCGTCACCGCCAGGGTGCGCACGACGCAGAACTCGTTGCCCTCGGGGTCGGCCATGACCACCCAGCTTCGGTCTGGGCCTTGGCCCACATCTCTCTTGATGGCGCCGAGGCCGAGCAGTCTGGTCACCTCGTCGTCGGTGCTGCCGTCGATCGGGCTGACGTCGAGGTGGAGCCGGTTCTTCACGGTCTTGCCCTCGGGCACCTGGATGAACATCAGGGTGGGCGGCATCTGGCGGGCCAGGACCTCCTCGACGGTCGGCTCCCAGGAGCCGATCTCGACCTTGCCCTCGTTCCGGTCGAGCACTTTGAAGTCCAGGACCTCGCACCAGAAGGCCGCGAGTCTCTCCGGATCGTGGCAGTCGATGGTCAGCTCGGTGAGTCTGCTTGTCATGTCTCTCTCACATGTTTCGAGGCGTTCCGAACCATGCGGAGAGTGCCTCACGCAGCCGGGGCGTGGCGCTGTCCGCGGATTCGTCGAGGTCGGCGGCCCAGGCGACGTGGCCGTCCGGGCGGATCAGCATTGCGTCGGCCGATCGGTCGTCGGTCTTGGCGGTGTGGACGTCGACGCGCTGCTCCCAACCGCCGGCGGCCTCGCGCAGTTCCGGGCGGCCGGCGAGGTCGAGGAGGACGGGCCTGGCGGAGTGCAGGAGCTCGGCGACGCTGGTGACGCCCTGGTCGGTGTGCAGGGTGAGGTCGGGGGCGAAGGTGCCGGTCATCGGGTGGTGGCCGGTGCCGGGCATGGGGTAGCGGAGGTCGGTTCCGGCGACGAGGGCGCCCATGCGGCGCAGCGGCTGCTCGTCGGTGAGCAGTTCGGTGAAGACCTCCCGGAGCGCTTCGGCTGCCGCGTCGTGCCCACGTCGCAGGGCGACCTGGGCGCGGGTGTGCAGCATGGTGCGGGTCCCGGCGTGGTGGCGTTCGGTGTGGTAGGTGTCCAGCAGGCCGGGCGGTGCCCAGCCGTGCAGGTCGGCGGCCAGTTTCCAGGCCAGGTTGACCGCGTCGAGCATGCCGGCGTTGAGTGCCACGCCGGTGGCGGGGAACAGGTGCGCCGCGTCACCGGCCACCATGATGCGCCCGGCCCGGTAGCGCTCGGCCTGGCGGGCCTTGAAGGTGAAGCGCGACAGCCGGGTCGATCCGGCCAGGGGCAGGTGGGCGCCGAGCACGCGGTGGATGCTGTCCTGCAGTTCGGTCAGGGTCATCGGGACGTCGTCGTCGTACTCGGTGGTCTCGTCCTCGATGGTGTAGAGGGAGACGCTCGTGGCGCCGGGTGAGGAGCCGAGGCCGAGCAAGCCCTGGTCGGTGCGGGTGAAACCGGCGCGGATCGTGCCGAAGCCGGGGACGTCGAGATCGCCGTTGCCGAGGACGGTCACCGAGTCGGGCAGGGTGACCTGGGCCAGCCGGTTGACCTCCGGGTAGACAGTGCCGGGGAAGCCGATACCGGCCCAGTCACGGACACGGCTGCGCGCGCCGTCGCACCCCACGAGGTAGCGGGCGCTCACCTGGTACGGCCCGTCCGGGCCGCGCACGTCCACGCTCACCGCGGCGTCGTCCTGGCTGATCCCGGTCACCTCGTGCCCGCGCCGGACATCGATGTCGAGTTCGCCGGCGCGCTCGTCGAGCAGCCGCTCCAGCAGTTGCTGCGGCAGCGGCAGGGCGTGCATCGGGGGATCCGGCAGGTGGGTGAAGTCCAGATGCACCCCGCCGAACGGGAACCGGGGCGCCGGGGCGGGTCCGGGGCAGGCCGCCTGGAAACGTTCCAGCAGGCCTCGGTAGCGCAGCAGTTCCAGGATCTGCCCGCCCAGACCGCCGGCCTTGGGGGTGTCGCGGCGCCGCGGCTGCCGTTCCAGCACCAGCGGCCGGACCCCGGCCAGCCGGAGTTCGGCGGCCAGCATGAGACCGGTCGGGCCGGCCCCCACGATGATCACGTCGGCATTCCCCGCCGACCGTTCTTCTCGGGGGTCTTCTTCCGCGGGCTGGGTGGCATCGTGGTGCTTCATCATCAATGACCTTTCGTTCGTGTCGTTCGTCGCGTCGTGCCGGTCGTGAACAGGCCGGTGTCGTAGCCCCCTGGACGCGCCCGTGATGAACCGGACACGCATGACACTCGCTCCTCGCATCGGTCGTCGAGCAGCTTCCATCAGTCGTCGATGGCCTGGTAGACGGTGGTCCAGAAGTCGTTCATCAGGTGGGCCGGGTTGGGCACCGTGTAGCCGAGCTGGCAGAGCAGGATGCCGGTGAGCTGGTTGGCAGGGTCGGCGTAGGAGGAGGTGCCGCTGCCGCCGTCCCAGCCGAACTGCCCGATCGGCGCGTAGTCGCCGCGGTAGGTGCGCACCGCCATGCCCAGGCCCCAGCCGCCCTGCTGGCCCTGGCCGAAGGAGATGTGCACGGCGTTGGTGGCCAGGGCGGTGCGGGCGGCGTTCTGCTCGGCCGTGAGCCGGTTGGTGGTCATCAGCTCCACGGCCGGCCGGGACAGGATCCGCCTGCCGTGGTGCAGGCCGCCGTTGAGCAGCATCCGGAAGTAGGCGTGGTAGTCGTCGGCGGTCGAGACCAGGCCGCCACCGCCGCCCTGGAACGCCGGCGGCTTGCTCCAGCGACCGTCCTCGGGCTGGTCCCAGGCGAGGAACTCGCCCGTGGCCGGGTCGGGGGCGTACAGGGTGGGCAGCCGGTCGAGCTGGTCGGCGGGCACGTGGAAGCCCGTGTCGGTCATGCCGAGCGGCTCGAAGATGCGCTCGCGCAGGAAGTCCTCGAACGACTGGCCGGTGACCCGGGAGACGAGCACGCCCACCAGGTCGCTGCTGATCTGGTACTGCCACTGCTCACCGGGCTGGTGCATCAGCGGCAGCTCGCCGAGGCGGCGCATCCACTCGTCCTGCTCGGGGACCTCGGTCGGCAGGTTCGGGGTCAGCCCCCGCTCGAAGACGGCGTTCAGGATCGGGGTGCCCAGCGCGGTCATGTCCATGCCGAGGCCGAAGGTGGAGGTCAGCACATCCCGTACGGTGATCGGGCGGCGGGCCGGCACGGTGTCGTCCAGCTCGGCGTCGATGCGGGTGAGCACCTGGCGGTCGGCCAGCTCGGGCAGCCACGGGTCGACCACGTCATCCAGCCGCAGCCGGCACTCGTCCAGCAGGACCATCGCGGCGGCGATCGTGACCGGCTTGGAGGTGGAGGCCATCCGGAAGATCGTGTCGCGTTGCATCGGCGCGCCGCCGTCGTGCTGCATCGTGCCCAGCGTTTCGACGTGGGTCTGGCCGCCGCGGCTGACCAGGGCCACCAGACCGGGGATCTTCCCGGAGTCGACGTGCCGTGCCAGCACCTCACGCAGCCTGCGCAGACCCTGCTCGGAGAAGCCGTTCCTGCCGGTTGTCATAATCCTTGTCTCCTTGTTGTCATGATTGGTGCGCCGGTTCTGTTGCGATTCGGCGTTCGTGGGTTCACCCTCGCGAAGGGGTCCGACACCGGGCCGTCGCAGCCTTGACGCCGCCGTTGACACGGCGGCGCCAGGTCAGCGGGCAGCCCGGCCGGGTGACGGCAGCTCCGCGGCGAAGCCGGGAGCGTAGTCCTTGAGCCGCACGAGGTACGGGCGGGCCGCTGTCGTGCGGTCGAGCCCCTCCTGCGGAGGCGTGCCCAGGAAGAACTGGTCGGCGCCTTCGCGCCCCATGTGCTGGTGCTCGGCGACGAAGCCGCGCATCTCCCGCTCGTAGGCGGCGAACGCCTGCGCGTGGCCGCCGCCGGCGGCCAGCTCGCCGGCCAGGATGTAGGCGCCGATCAACGCCTGGGAGGCGCCGCGACCCGAGGCCGGCGCCGCGCAGTAACCGGCGTCCCCGAGCAGCACCACCCGGCCCGAGAACCAGCGGTCCATCTCGACCTGGGCGTTCGCCTCGAAGAAGAGGTCCTCCGCCCCCCGCATCTCCTCCAGCAGGCGCCGGACCAGCCGGCCTTCGCCGGCGAACCGCTCGGCCACGATGCGCTTGTGCTGCCCGGCGTCATCGCGGTCGTAGACCAGCGGCCCGGAGGCGAAGTGCAGCGCCGCACGCGCTCGGGCGCCGTCGCGGGTGTTGAGCACCCCGGCCGCCTTGCCCGGTACGCGGTGGACCCGGCCGCCGTCTTCGGCGCCGAGATGGCCGGGTAAGCCGAAGACCGCCGTGTAGAGGCCCAGGTGCCGGACGAAGCGCTCGTGCGGCCCGAAGGCCAGCGAGCGGGTGCGCGAGTACAGCCCGTCGGCGCCGGCCACCAGGTGGAAGCGGCGCGGCCGGCCGCGGTCGAAGGTGACCCGCACGTCGGCGGCGGTCTGCTCCAGGGTGGCGATCGAGTCGCCGAAGACGTACTCGACCTCCCGGCGGGTGGCCTGGTACAGCAGGCCGGCCAGGTCGTCCCTCAGAATCTCCAGGTCGGTCGCGCAGATCGCCACGGGCAGGGCGGCGTACTCGTGCGGCATCGCCGTGTCGCCCAGGCGCAGGTCCAGCGCTCGGACCTGGTCCAGCAGGGCCATCCGGTCCAGCACGTCCAGCGCCTCGCCGCGCACGCCCGTCGCGTACCCGCCCGGGCGCACCCGCGGGGCGCGCTCCACCACGGTCGGGGTGAACCCGTGGTGGCACAGCCAGTACGCCAGGGCGGCCCCGGCGACGCCGGCACCGCAAACAAGGACGTCCATCCACGTGCTCCCTCGACCAGCGGCTAATCCTACGAATCGAGGATCAAGTACGGTGAACGCCCGGAACAACGACAAACCCCGAAAGATCACCTTCAGTGGGAGTGAACGGAGCAGGTCAGGCGTGGAACTGCGGGACATCGAGATCTTCCTGACCCTGGCCGAGGAGCTGCACTTCGGCCGGACCGCCGCCCGGTTATGCCTGTCGCCCGCTCGCGTCACCCAGGCGATCCAGAAGCAGGAACGGCAGGTCGGCGCGCCGCTGTTCGAGCGCTCCAACCGCACGGTCCGGCTGACCCAGGTCGGGCGGCAGCTCCGGGACGACCTCCGGCCGCTCTACGCGGGGCTGAAGGAGAGCGTGGAACGCGCCCAGCTCGCCGGCCAGGGCATCACCGGCACGCTGCGCGTCGGCATGCTCCCCCTCAACGCCTACGACCTGCGCCCCTACTGGGACGTCTTTCCGTCTCCGCCACCCGCAGTGGAAGCTGCGCATCCACAGCGCCCAGGTCGGCGGGGCCTTCGCCGCGCTGCGGCGCGGGGACATCGACGTCCTGGTGAGCTGGCTCCCCATCGACGAACCTGACCTCACCGTGGGGCCGGTCCTGTTCGCCGAGCAACGCGTGCTGGCCGTCGCCACCGACCACCAGCTCGTCGCGCGCGCGTCGGTCTCGCTGGAGATGATCTCCGACTTCCAGCACCCGAACTCCGACACCGGCCCCGGCTACTGGTTCGACGCCTACATCCCTCGCCTCACCCGGCGCGGACGTCAGATCGAGCGCGGCCCCGTGGTCCGGGACGCGGGGTCGAACTCTCCCCGGGCACGACGCCCACGAGCTGACCACGCCTCGCGCCGCGCGTGGCAGCGCCACACCTCCGAGCCGCTCCCCTGCTGACCGCCTCACGCCGAGCGCCTGGGCAGGCTCACGCCATTCGACCCGCGCCGTACCGCTCGGACGCCGCGGACGGCCGCCAGCACGTGCGGCCAGGCGGCCGCGCCCAGCGCCGCGTCGGCCTCCGGGGTGCCGCCGTGGTCGAACCGGGTGGACGGGGGCGGTGCCACCTCGCCCGGGAAGACGATCCGGTGGCCCGCGTCGGCCCGGGTGACGAGCACCGCCTCGCGCTCGGCCGCCGAGCGCCGGGCCGCGAGTTCGCGGGCGAAGCGCAGGGACGGCCACATCCGGTCGGCGCCCCCCGCGACCAGCACGAGGTCGGCGCCCGTCTTCTCCACCGGGATGGCCGCGGCGGGCAACCGGTCCGCGTACGTCGAGAGGCTGCGCTCGTACCAACCGAGCACGGCGACCGGCGCGCCTGCCGACTCCGCCGGCATCCAGCCGTCGTCGTAGGGGACGTAGGGCAGCGGCCGGCCCTGCCAGGTCCAGCTTGAGCGGTACGGGCGGTCCCGGCCGTCAACGCCCGGGCCGACGTTGGCCCAGGTGACGGATGTGGGGGCGAGCGCGATCACGGCGTCGGCGCAGTCCGAGAGGGTGGAGACGAGCAGCGCCGCCTCGGCGCTCTTGGAGGTACCGAGGATGCTGACGCGCCCGGCGCCGCGCTCGCGCAGCAGCCCGGTCGCGGCGACACAGGTCTCCAGCGGGATCTCGCAGATGCCGGGCGGCTGCCCGGGTCCGCCGAACCAGCGGACCGACACCGCGGTGACGCCGGCACGGGCGAAGAGCCGGCACCGCTCGCGCTCGATCCGGCCGCTCGACCCGGACAGCGCGAGGACCCCCGCACCGCCGCCGCCCGCGGCCGGTTCGGCGAGAAAGCCCTCCCAGGGCATGGTCAGCTCGCGCTCGACGATCTCGACGGCCATGGCGCCAACCTACAAGGACCAGGGTGTGAGCCGCGGCGAAGGCCCGCCGGAACGCCTTCAGTGCCGGACAACCCGGTGGGTGGGGATCAGGTCAGCAGGTGCTCGATGAGGTCGGCGGCCCGCGTGGTGCCGCCCTCGGCTCGCGCGTCGGCTTGGAGTGCCGCCGAGCGGCGGGCGACCTCCGTGTCGGCGACGAGCTCGGTCAGGGCGGTCCGCAGCGTCTCGGCCGTGGCGTCCGGGGTGTCGATGCGGCGGGCGACGCCCAGCTCCACGAGCCGGTCGGCGTTGAGGAACTGCTCGGCGGCCTGCGGAACGGCGATCATCGGGACACCGGCCAGCAGCCCTTCCCCGCAACCGCCCATGCCGGCATGGGTGACGAAGGCGTCGGCCTGCTCCAGGATCGCTCGCTGGGGGACCCAGGAATGCACCTCGACGTTGGACGGGACGGGGCCCAGCTCCCGCGCGTCGGTGTGCCTGCCGATCTGCAGGACGACGTGCCAGCCGGGCAGGTCGCCGAAGGCCGCCAGGCACTGGCGGTAGAACTCCGGCTGACGTGTGTACGCCGAGCCCAGGGAGATCAGCAGGACGTTCTCGGCGTCGGCGGGACGCGTCCAGCCGTCCTCCTCCCCGCGCGGACCGTAGCAGGGGCCGACGAAGGTCACCCTGTCGGCGTCGACCTGGTCGGCGTGCGGTTGCATCGCTCGGGGGATCAGGGCCAGGACCCGTGCCGGGAGGCCGGAGAAGGTGTCCACGTCGGTGGTGGACGCCCCGGAGTCGATGAGCCACTGCGCGAACTTCGCCCGGTAGGCGTCGGCGCCCGGCAGTTGCCACAGGTGCGCCGCCACCTCCTGGTCGTAGCCCTTCCAGGCCACGAACGTCGGGGACAACTGCAGGGTCGGGCGGTCCTGCGTCTCGGCGAGGGCCCGCGCGGCGTAGGCGCCGATGTCGTACAGGTAGAGGTCCGCGCGGTCGTGGTCGTAGGCGGCGCGCAACTGCGGGAGGGCCTGAACGGCGTCGTCGAGGAAGAGGGTCATCGCCGCGATGGGATCGTCGGGCCAGTTGTTGTCGGCGACCGGCAGCAAGGAGGTGCAGGGGACGAGTTCGGCGCCGGTGGCCGCGATCAGGTCGCCGACCGCCGGGTCGTTGGCGTAGGTCACCCGATGGCCGCGGGCCACCAGCTCCCGGAGGACCTCAAGGCTGGGCAGGACGTGACTGACGGCGGGGATGCCGACCATCGCGATGTGGGCACGGCGGCGGGTCATGGAAGATCACTCATTTCGGGTACGGCGAAAGGGACGCGGCGTCACGCGCGACGGCTGTCCGGGGCGGCGGCTTCCAGGTCGGTGACGCTGCCCGACATGATGGTCCGCACATGCTCGGTGATGTGCTGCACCGGCCAGTCCCACCAGGCCACGGCCAGCAGCCGGGCGACGCGCCGGTGGTGATCAGCAGCACCGAGAAGACGAGCAGGTAGCCGTCGATGGGAGCTCGGTAAGGAACTGAAGGGTCGACACGCGTCGCCACCATCACAGAACACCCTTTTCCGGGATGTGATGAGTGACTTCCACCTTCCCCGCGTCATCGGGACCCGGGTGAAGCTGGTTGGCGAGGAGGAAAGCCCAACGGGGAGAAGCCGGCTCGCAGCGTAACACGGCCGAGGTCTGGGTGATCATGAAGCGCGCGGACTACCGGCGTGGGGCTCGGGTGGGTGTTTCCCGGCCGGGCCATGCGATGTCGTCGACCGCCAGGAACGGCTCGACGGCCACGGTCGCGGGGGTTGTCCCGGTGAACGACATGACGTCCCGATGCAGGTGGGACTGGTCGGTGTAGCCGCCGTCGGCCGCGACGCGGGCCGCTTCCTGACCCGCGGCCAGGCGGTGTGCGGCATGGTCGAAGCGGACCAGCGTCGCGGCGCGCTTGGGCGGCAGGCCGATCTGCGCGTGGAACCGGGACCACAGGCGCTTACGGCTCCATCCGAGTTCGGCCGCCAGCCGGTCGACCCGGACCCGGCCGCGGCCGGCGACGATCCGATGCCAGGCCCAGGCCACCTCCCGGTCCACCGGCGCCTCCCCCTCGCACCGGCGGGCGAGCAACGCGTCGGTCAACGCGAAGCGGTCCTCCCAGGAGGAGACCTCACCCAGCCGCTCACTGATCCGGGACGCCTCCCGGCCCCACAGGTCGTCCAGGGCCACGACGGCGCCGTCCAGGTCGACCGGCTGGACGCCCAGAACCGCACGGGCGACCACCGGGGACAGGCGCACCTGCACGCACTCGACGTTCTTCGCCCACCG
The DNA here is from genome assembly GCF_040654215.1 of Nonomuraea sp. NPDC050733. NCBI lineage: Bacteria > Bacillati > Actinomycetota > Actinomycetes > Streptosporangiales > Streptosporangiaceae > Nonomuraea > Nonomuraea sp. NPDC050733. Next base: position 9,190 of record NZ_JBFAHO010000053.1, read on the forward strand.
CACCCGGACCGCTCCGTACCCGAGCCCGAGCCCGGCGACGAGACTTCCGCCCTGCCGCCGCCCGGTGGCGTCGTCCACGGTGACGGTGCCGGCGCCGAACACCAGGGCCAGCGTCACGGCCGGGTGCGGGATCAGCCGGAGACCGGCCGGGGTCCTGCCACGGTCACGAAATCCGGCCATCGTGACACCTGGCACCCGACCGGCCCGCGCTGGGCGGGCGATGTCCCAGATAGCGGCATCGTCACGCTCGTCCACGGTGGCCCGCATGATCCCATGCTAGGCGAGCGGGACGAGGCCGGTGTCCAGGTCACCGGTGACCGAGGTCACCGGCTGGATCGGCATCGTGCCGGCGCGTCGCTCGGCAGGTGGTGCCGGCCTCGGAGCTTGGCCGTACGACTCGCCGCCCCGGTGGGCGGAGGGGCCGTGACCTGCTGGGCACCGATCTATCCGAGCACCGGGTAGTTGGCGCGGAACACGTTGTGCGGGTCGCGGGCCCGCTTGATCTCCCGCAGCCGGGCGAGCGCGCTGCCGGAGAAGGACTTCGCCGCCGTGTCACCGGGGGACAGCACGGTGTACGGCTTGCGGCCGCTGATGTAGGCCTCCAGGTCCGCCACTACCTCGGCCTGCTTGGCGCGCGTCGCATCGGCCGCGTGCGGCAGGCCGAGACCCAGCAGGCCGAGCAGGTAAGGCTCAGCCACCGCGCCGCTCGCACCGGCCCCGCCGCCCGGCTCGGCGAGCGCCCCGCCCAGGTGCCTGATCTGCATGTTGATCAGCGGTTCGACCGGCTTGGCCAGCAGGAGCTCCACCGCGTCCGCGTCCAGGCCGGTGAGCAGCTCAGCACGAGCGATGGACGGGGCCGGATCGGTGGGCTCGGCGGCGATGTCACCCAGGTCGGCAACCGGGACGATGCCGCGGCTGTCGGAGATCGCGCCCTCGATCTTGTCGATACGCATCAGCAGGTCCTCCCCCTGAGCCGCCTCACCCAGGTAGGCGAGATCCAGCGTCACCATCGGCGGCGCGCCGGGGGGCTGGAGCCGGTTGATCCAGACACTGAGTTCACGCGGTGCCTCGGCGGTGATCTCCAGGAAGGCGTCGTACACCTCCCTGGTCCGGTGCTCCGGCCAGATCACGCGCCCGCCGTACAGGACTGGCGCGGGATACAGCTCGAGTTCGAGGGCGGTCACCATCGCGAAGTCCCCGCCACCGCCGCGTAGCGCCCAGAACAGCTCGGGATCGGACTCGGCGGTCACCCGGCCCGGCCGGCCATCGGCGTCCACGATGTCGATGGCCCGCACGCTGTCGGAGGCGAAGCCGTACTTGCGGCTGAACCAGCCGACCCCACCGCCCAGGGTGTAGCCGGTCACGCTGACCCCCGGCGCGCTGCCGACCAGGCCGGTCAGACCCAGCGGGCCGGCCGCCGCCAGCACCTGCCCCCATCTCACACCCGCGCCCACCCGGACCAGGCGCTCCTCCGCGCGTACCTCCACCTGGTTGAGCAGGCCGGTGCGCAGCAGGATCAGGCCTTCCACATCACCCGAGGCGCCATGCCCGCTCGGCTGCGCGGTCACCGTCAGACCCGCCCGCCGCGCGTAACGCACGAGCGCCGCCACGTCATCGGCATCCGCGGCCTCCGCCACGGCCGCCACCGGCTGCCTGACGGTCAGGCTCCACGCGGTGGCCGCCTGCTCAAAGCCGTCGTCATCGGGCAGCAGCACGCGCCCCCTGAGGACACCGCGCAAATCGTTGATGGTCATTGTCGTCTCCCTTTTCGAGTTGTCAGAGAATGCGGACGTCAGGCGGGCTGCGCGGCGGTCGCCGGGGTGGTGCTGGTCTCGCGGAGGGTCAGCAACCCCGTGACCGCGATCAGCGCCGCGGTCAGGCCGTGGATGCCGAGCCCGGCGGCCGTGGATCCGTGGTGGGCCAGGACATTGACCATGTCGCCGAACGGGGCGACGGCCACCATCAGCAGGACCCAGCCCAACGGGCGGCGGTGGCCCGTCATTAGCAGGATGCCCATGGCCAGGCCCATCGCGATCTCGCGGCTGCCCTTCACGATGGAGAAGCCGCTGCCGTCAGAGGGCCAGTTCGCCAGCCCCGGGAAGGTGGTCCCGAGGGGCAGGACGAAGGACAACCCGAGGTAGAGGGTGAACAGGACGACGACGGCGGCCAGGACGGTGTTGAGCTTCTTCAGCGACATGGTCGTTCTCCTTGTATGTACGGACGGGCAGGGTTCAGCCGCGGACGCGGCTGATGTGGCGGGCGTAGCGGGGGCGGCCGATGATGTGCCAGACGCCGCGTACCGGAGCGGGAAGGGCGGACAGGAGCGTGGCGCGCTCGGCCGGGTTCGCATCCTCCAGGACGAGGCCGAAGAGGGTGAGCAGGGTGAGCTTGGGCGTGTTGGCCACCAGGTGGTCGCCCAGGGAGGCCCATTCCTTTTCGGTGATGTGCTCGGCCGCGAGCGGGAGGAGAGTGGCCTCCTCGTCGTCGAGGTGCTCCAGAAGCACGGCCCGGTGGTCGGCCAGGGCGGCCACGAGCGTGTCGCGCTCGTCCGCGCCGGCGGCGGCCTCCCACGCCGGGACCGCCGCGTCCAGCCTGGTCAGTGTGGCCGCGACGCGCTCGTGCTGGGCCTCCATGCGCAGCACGATGTCGGCCTCCAGATCGACCCGGGACAGCAGCGGCGGCCACAGCAGCTCGTCCTCGCCCTCGTGGTGGTTCTTCAGTCCCAGCCGGTAGTCGCGGAAGTGGTCGGCGATCACCCTGGCGCGAGCAGTGTCACCCGGGGCGACGGCCGCCACGAGCTCCACCAGCAGCCTTGACTCACGGCGGAGCACGCGGTGGACGATCTCCATGTCCCGGGTGTTGACGCTCATCTGTTCCCGCCCCTTCATCGGTTGCGATGTGTTCAGGCTGCTCCTGGGCGTTTGGAGGGGATTTGGAGGGCACTTGGAACGGCCACGTAAGATGTGCGGATCATGGTCTTCATCCGGGTGCTGGGCTCTTTCGTGGCCGAGGTCGGCGGCGAGCCCGTTCCCTTGGGCGGGCCGCGGCAGCGGGGCGTGCTGGCGTTGCTGGTGGCGGCGCGTGGGCAGGTCGTGCCGGTCGACCGGATGATCGAGGATCTGTGGCGCGGGGAGCCGCCCGCGCGGGCGCTGATGTCCCTGCAGGCGTACGTGTCCAACCTGCGCCGGCTGCTGGAGCCTGGACGCCCGCCGCGCACGCCGGCCCGGCTGCTGGTGAGCGCGGCGCCGGGTTATGCGCTGCGGCTGCCACCGGAGGCGGTGGACGCGTGGCGGTTCGAGGGCCTGCTGGGCCAAGCGCGTACGGACACCGACCTACGCGCCGCGCAGGCTCGGCTCGCCGAGGCGCTGGGGCTGTGGCAGGGACCGGCGTTCGCCGAGGTCGCCGACGAGCCGTGGGCCGCCGCCGAGACGGCCCGGCTGAACGAGCTGCGCCTGGTCGCCCGCGAGCTGCACGTCGCGGCGGGCCTGCGCATCGGCGACCCCGCCGCGGTGGTTCCCGAGGCCGAGCGGCTCACCCGCGACGAGCCCCTCCGCGAGGAGGGCTGGCGGCTGCACGCCCTGGCACTGTGGAGCAGCGGCCGCCAGGCCGACGCGCTGGCGACGCTCCGCCGCGCCCGCGGCATCCTCGCCGAGGAGCTCGGGCTCGATCCTGGCCCGGACCTGACGGCGTTGGAGGAGGCGATCCTCACCCAGCGCACGGACGTCCTACGCGCGGCCGTGCCCCCGCCCCCGCTGACCGCCCCGCTGCCGCAGGTGGCCCCTCTCCGGGGGACGGCTCCGATCATCGAGGCGCCGTTCGTCGGACGCGAGGCACAGCTGTCGGCACTGGTCACAGCCGCCACCGAGGCCGCCACCGACGGAGCCCGTATCGCCCTTGTCACCGGCGAGGCCGGGCTCGGCAAGTCGACGCTGCTGGAACACCTCGGCAGGCGGCTCGAACGTGACGGATGGCTGGTCGCCGTCGGCCGCTGCCCCGAGGTCGACAGCGCGCCGCCCGCGTGGGCCTGGACTGAGGCACTCAGAGCCGTCGCCGCGTCCAGGTCCCCGGGCGAGTTCGCCGACGACCTCGCGCCGCTGCTCACCGACACCGGGCCGGTGAACGCCGACGCCACCGCTGGACGGTTCCGCCTGCGCCAAGCCGTGTGGAAGTGGCTCGCGGCGGTCGCCACGGAACGCCCGGTCGCCGTCGTACTGGACGACCTGCACTGGGCGGACGCCACCACGCTGGAACTGCTCGGCGGCGTCCTCGGCATGCGGGCACCGATCCTGGCCGTCGCCGCGTACCGCGCGGACGAGAGCGGGCACCTCACCGAAACGCTGGCCTCCCTCGCTCGCGCCACGCCCCTCCGCCTGGCGCTGCCTGGGCTGAACGACGAGGCCGTCGCGGAGCTCGTACGGGCCGAATGCGAGGCCGACGAGGAGACCATCGCAGGGATCGCCGAGCGCACCGGCGGCAACCCGTTCTACGTGCGCGAAAGCGCCCGGCTGCTGAACGGCGAAGGCGCGCTGGTCGCCCTCTCCGAGGTCCCGGAAGGCGTACGGGACGTCCTGCGCCGGCGGCTCGCGCGCCTGCCCGAGGGAGGCGTGTCCGTCCTCCGGCTGGCCGCGGTCGCAGGCCGGGAAAGCTCAGTGGACGTCCTCGTCAAGGCCGCCGACACCGACGAGGACGGGGTGATGGATGCGCTGGACGCGGGCGTCATCGCCGGGCTCCTCGACGAGCCCGGCCCAGGCCTCATCCGCTTCGTCCACGCCCTCGTCAGGGACACGCTCATCGCCGACGTCAGCAGATTGCGTGCTACCCGGATGCACGCCCGGATCGCCGCCGCTCTTGAAGGAACCGACGACATCGCGGCGCTGGCCCACCACTACGCGCGCGCCGGCTCACCGAAGGCCGTCGGCTACTGCGTCCAGGCCGCCGAGCTTGCCGAGGCCCGCTACGCCCACGACGTGGCGGCCGACCTCCTCACCGACGCCGTCACCAACTCGACCGGACCGGACGAACGGGTCGAATTGCTCGGCAGGCTGCTGCGCGCGCAGATCCGGGCGGGAGCCGTCGCAGCCGCCCGCGAGACGCGTCGTGAAGCCGTGGAGTACGCAGAGTCTCTGGGCCGCGACGACCTGATGATCGCCGCATTCACCGCGTGGACAGAGCCGACCGCCTGGCAGGCCCGTACGTACGGCACCGTGGACCGGCCCATCGTCGACCGCCTTAGCCGCCTGCTGAAGCGTGACCTGACCCCTTCGGTGCGGTCCCGGCTCCTGACGGCGTACGCGCAAGAACTGGTCGGCGAGGACGACCCGACGGTTGTAGAGGCAGCGCAGGAGGCACTCGACCTCGCCACCGAACCCCGGTTGCGGGCCGCGGCACTCGAGATCCTGGCCGGAGTCCACGGCGACGCCGAGCTCTGCGGGGAGCTCGTGGGGATCGGCACCGAGCACGACCTGCCGGTCTACCGCGTCACCGGGCTGCTCAACCAGGCCACCGGCGCCGCCGCCGCCAATGACCCGGTGACCATGCACCAGGTGATCACCGAGGCCCTGGACCTCGCGCGCACCTACCGGATGCGCGAGGCGATCGCCGTCACCGAGATCACGCTGGCGACCCTGGCGCTCATCGAAGGCCGGTTCGCCGACGCCGAGCTCCGCTACGTCAAGGCCGACGAGGGCATGCGGCGCGCCGGATCGGTGCACGCCGCGGGATTTCTCCCACTCGCCCTGGCCGTGATCCGGCTGAACGCCGGCACGCTCGGTGCGCACCTGGACGACGTGCGCGCCCTGCACACTGTGCTCGGCCCCATGGTCTCCGACCTGCTCGCGCTCGCCCTCCACGCCAACGGCATGGACGCCGAAGCCCGCGAGCTCCGCGCGTCACCCAGCCCGATCCGCCCCGACTTCTTCTTCACCTTCCTCACAACGTTGCGCGCGATGGTCATCGTCGCCCTGAACGACCGCGACGCCGCCGAGGAGATCTACGCGACGCTGCTTCCGCACCGCGACGGTCCCCCGGCGGGCGCCACGAGCCTGTCGGTGGCGCTGCGCCCGGTCGCCCACACCCTCGGCGAGCTGGCCGTCCTCCTCGGCCGCACCGACGAGGCCGCCGCCCACTTCACCCAGGCCGCCACCATCGCCGACCGATGGAACGCACCCCACTGGGCCGCCGAGGCCCGGTCGCGAACTCGGGACTTCGTCAACGTCGCTTCGGCGGTCTGCGGTAGGTGACGACTTCGTCGCCCGGTCCCGGGTACGCCATGATCAGCAGCCGCTGGGTGCCGTACTCCTCGCCCTTCCAGGGAAACCAGGCGAAGTGCACGCGGATGCGGTAGTGCCCCTTGCGGCCGTTGAGCGACACGTCGGGCAGTTCGGTGCCGCTCAGGCTGTCCATGAAGCTCATCTCGCCGCTCTGGTTGGCGTAGCCGACCTCGACGACGTCGTCCCAGCCCTTGGTCTCGACCGGTGGGCGCCGGGTGTAGGTCTCCAGCGTGACACAGACGTGGAAGTCGGAATGCGTGTCCACCGTCACGCCGCCGGGCCCGGCGGTGACCGGGCCGGCGGACGTGCTCCTGCCCTCGCCGGCGAACTCGTCGTACAGCTCCAACCCCGCCTCGGGCCACTCCGGCTCCCTGAGGCGGATCGCCCTGGCGGCCTTGATGAGGGGACGGTGACGCGGGGTGGCGTCGCATTTGCTCTGCTCCTCGGCCATGAACTCCTCGAATTCGCGATTGTCGGCGGCTGCTTTCGCCGTGACCTTCGCCTTCGCGGCCGGGCAGATCCCGGCGAGCACCCAGCTCAGGTTGCCGACGTCCACCCCTTCCACCTCCCGCAGGCGGGCCAGCTCGCGTGCGTCGTTGCGGGTGTAGACGGCGCACAGGCGACGGCCGTGGGCGAGCAGCACCTGGTCGGGCGTGGTGGCGGAGAACGTGAGCGCATTCTGCCGGCGTACAGCGCAGATGAAGGCGCGCGAGCCGGTCGGCGGCGGGGGTTCCACGGGCTTGCCGTCCGTCTCCCAGGGCTCGGGAGGCGAGCAGTCCTCGGCCGTGGTGACCGGGCCGCGTGACTCGTCGGCGGCCGGCAGGAAGCACAGGGCCACGGAGGTGGCCAGCGCCGTCACGAGCACGTGGTGGCGCAGGCGGGCGGCCGGTGGGGCGCCGTAGAGGACGAGCAGGGCGAGGGCGGAGGCGGCGAGCGCGGCGCTGTACCACAGCGGGGAGAGCCCGAAGAGGAGGTCGCCCTGCTCGTTCCGGTCGAACAGCCCATCCGGGTACAGAGCCAGCCGATGTTCGGCCATCTCGGGGATGAGTCGCCAGTCCGCCTCGGACTTCGTGGTGAGCGCGGTGACGACGCCTGCCGCCGCGGCGAGAGTCAGGACCAGCATCGTGACCCGCAGCAGCCGCCTGGTCCTGCGGACGATCGCGATCAGGACCAGTACGGCGGGGGCGCCGACTCCGACGAGCATGTCCACGGCGACCCAGAGCACCGTCGCCGGGTAGCTGACGTACTCGTGGAAGAGGTCGTCGACCGCGCCTCTGGGGCCGATCCACACAGGCATGCCGTCCGCGAGGTTGACGGCCGCGGGGATGAGTGGGGGCACCACGGCCACGGCCGCGAGGGGCCACGCCCGCGCGGGTGCCACCCGGACCGGAGGCGCCGGAGCCGGTACCGGGGCCGGGCCGCCCAGGTCGTGGGCGGAGCGGGCCTGCCACACTGTCCCGAAGACACCCAGGACGCTCAGGACCATGAGCAGCACCAGCTCGTAGTCGACGCCCCAACCGCCGAAGGCGACGATCGAAGTACCTCCCGACGACAGCAGCGACAGCACCGCCGAGGCCCCGCCCATCCGCACGGTGCCTCGCCGCCAGCGTGCGTCCCTGGCCTGGCCGACCAGGACCGACACCAGCCACAGCAGGTAGACGGCGTTGCCGAGCTGGTACGGAGAGACGAACCGCGCGACGGAGTACTGGCCGAGGCCGTGGGCGACGGTGGAGGTCACGCCTATGGCGGCGCTCGCCAGCCCGGCCACCAGCCCGACCAGCCGCAGCCATCGAGGCAGTGCCCCGGCGAGGACCACGAAGAACAGCCCCACGACGGCGAAGCTGAGCAGGTCGGAGGGCAGGCCCGACCACCAGCGGTACGGGATCGGAAGCCGGTACAGCAGCGTGCAGGCGACGCTGAGGTACAGGGCCGCCCGTAACAGCCGGACCGGCCTGTCGTTGACCGCCGCCGTGCCGGCCGGCCGCCCGCGCAGCACCTGCCAGTAGGCCCAGCCCTGCAGGACCCCGCCCGCGACCATGAGGAGCTCCACCCACCAGGTGTAGGGCACGAAGTCCGGGTCCCACCCGCCGGTGACGATCTCACGCAGTAGCCCGGGGTCGCCGGTGGCCAGCGCGAGGACGCCGGACACGACGACCGCGGCCACGTAGACGGCGGCGAACAGCGCGGCGATTCGGCCGAGACGATAGCGGCGCACGAACGATCCTCGGGCAGGAGCGGACAGGATCCGAACAAAGGCGCCCAACCCTAGCGGGCCGCCACCGAAACGATCAAGGTCCGAGCCGCCGAGCCGAGCATCTCGTAGGCGACGGTGAACAGCAGGTCGCGGTAGGCGACGAAGGTCTCGGTCGCCGCATTGCCGGCGTGGTCGCTCATGTCTCGATCCTTTTCACTCCACCGGCATCGGCCCGGTCCGCCCCGCGGATCCCCTCCACCTCGCCGGTCAGGCCAGGCGACGGCGGCGCTGCTCGTGGGCGGCGGCGAGGATGAGGTAGGCGCCGGCCGTCCACGTGTAGGCACGGTCGCGGAGCCCTTCGCCGGTGCGGGCGTCGAAGTTCTCGGCGAACCCGGACCGCTCGCAGAGTCTGCGGAAGCGGGCGCTGACCTCGTCGGCCAGCGCGGTGTGGCCGGCCCGGCGCAGCCCGTCCTCGATGAGGACGGTCGAGGGCGCCCAGATCGGGCCGCGCCAGTAGCCGTCGTCCTGATAGTGCTCCGACGAGGGGTGCTCGGTCGCGGGCCCGAACGCGGTCAGGTGCTCCTCGATCCGGGCGGCGAGCGCCGTGTGCACGGCCTCCGGGAGCTCGTCGCCGAGCACGATCGGCATGAGGTCGAGCAGGCTCGAACTGGTCCAGGTCCTTCCGGACTGCGCGCCGCGGGCGACGAACCGCTCCCCCGTCCACAGCTCCGCGAGCAGCGCGTCGCGCATCCGGTCGGCTGCGCCGGACCAGTGGGCCGCCGCGGCCGGATCCGGCGCGCGCCGGGCCAGCTCGCGCAGTTGCAGGACGAGGAAGGCGGCCAGGTCGGCGGTCTCGACGACGCGCTCGGGGTCGAAGGTGGTGGCGTTGTCCCAGCCGCTGTCGTTGCCGTGCTGGTAGTGCGGCAGCTCGTGGCCGGGGACGCGGCGGGCCTCCAGCCAGAAGGCGGTCCAGCGTTCGAGGAGCCGGTAGGTCTCCTCCGGCTCGGCCGCCGGCGGGAGGTGGCCCAGGGCCCAGCCGTGGATGGGGGGCTTGACGAAGTTGTAGAGGATCTCGGAGTGGGTGACGGAGTCGGGCAGCGCGCCGGCGGCGTCCTGATGGTCGAAGGGCAGCCGGAACTGGTCCCACGCCATCTCGGGCAGCCCATCCCCCAGGGCGATGGCGTTGAAGCAGTGGTCCCAGCTCCACACCTTGTCCATCCAGTGCTTGGACATCAGCACGGCCGGCCGGGTGACGAATCCGGCCGGCCGTACCGTGGCCGACCACAGGACGTAGGCGGCCAGTTCGGCGGCGGGCGTGGCGTCGCTGCGCCAGGGGGCGACCGCCGCGGCGAAGACGTCGAACTCGGCGCGCGCCGCCTTGACCACCTGCTCGAAGGTGTCGGTACCGGCGTAGGGGGTGCGGGCGGTCTCGTACTCCTCGATGGCGATCTCCCAGTCGCCCAGCAGCGTGACGCCGCGTTCGGCGGTGCCGAGCGCCTGCGCGCCGAGCGCCTCGGCCTGTCCGCTGAGCACGGTGACTCGGTAGCGGCGTCCGGTCTGGTAGACGGTGAAGACGAACGATCCGTCGACGGGATCGCTGTAGAAGTACGGGCCGCTGAACGGCGTCAGCACGGGGTCGGCGGCCAGCAGCCGCAGCCCGAGCCCCTGTCCGCGCAGCCGCACCGTGTCCGCGGTGTCGTAGGCGAGGTCGATCCGGCCGTCGTCGCTGCTCCAGGTGAGCTGGTGCGGGGTGGCGGTGACGTCGCTCTCGGCGGTGGGGGCCAGCCGCAGGATCGGGTGCATGCCGGTCTGGTGGGAGACCAGATGCACGTCCTGGGCATAGGTGTGTTCGGCGATCACGGGCGAGAAGCCGAACCAGGAGCCCCGATGGCTGAACGGGATGTCCCGCAGGGAGAACACCGGGCCTGAGGCGGCGACGGTCATGAAGAGGGAGTCCCTTCTTTTCACAGGTCAGTCCTTGACGGCGCCCGCGGTGACGCCGGCGGCGACGTAGCGCTGGGCGACGATGAGCAGGAGGGTGGCCGGGACGGAGGCCACGACGGCGGTGGCCATGATGGCGTTCCACTCCTGGTTGTTGTTGCCGATGTAGTGGTAGATGCCGAGCGTGATCGGCTGGTGGTCGCCGCCCTGGTCCAGGGTGGAGGCGAAGACGAAGTCCGACCACGCCCACAGGAACGCGAACAGCGACACGGTGATGAGCGAGTTGCGGGAGACGGGCAGCACGATCGAGACGAACGTGCGCACCACCCCGGCGCCGTCGGTGCGGGCGGCCTGCAGCAGCTCCTCGGGGATGCCGGACATGAACGTGGTCAGGATCAGCACCGCGAACGGCACGGCGAGGGTGGAGTCGGCCACGATGAGCCCCGGGACGGTGTTGAGCACGCCGGTGGTGAGGAAGATGGCGTAGAAGCCCATCGCCATGATGATGCCGGGGATCATCTGCGCGATGAGCAGCACGAAGCTCAGCGCTCCCCCGCCGCGCGGTCGCAGCTTGGCCAGGGAGTACGCGGCGGGCGCCGCGAGCAGCAGGGTCAGCGCCACCGTGCCGAGCCCGACGACGAGGCTCACGCCCAGGTACGGGAGCTGCTGGTCGAGGACCGCGCGGTAGCCGTCCAGGGTGCCGTTGAGGGGGAAGAAGTTCGGCGGGCTCTTGCGCATGTCGGTGTCGCGGGTGAACGACACGTTGATCATCCAGTAGACCGGGAACAGCATCACGCCGGTCAGCACCAGACCGATGCACGTTCTGAGGTGTCTCATGCTGAGGTGTCTCATGCTGAGGTGTCTCATGCCAGGGACTGCCTTCGCTGCGCGCGGATGTAGACCAGCCCGAACACCAGCGCCATCACGATCAGCAGGTTGCCCACCGCGGCGCCGGGGCCGAAGGAGGGCACCAGGTTGCCGAACCCGAGCCGGTAGGACCAGGTGGCGAACGTGGTGGAGGCCCCGCTCGGCCCGCCCTTCGTCATGATCCAGATGATGTCGAACACCTTCAGCGTGTAGACCAGGCCGAGCAGCAGCGTGATCGCCGAGACGGGGCGCAGCAGCGGGAAGGTCACCCGCCAGAAGCGCTGCCAGCCGTTCGCGCCGTCGAGCGCGGCCGCCTCGTAGACGGCCGGCGAGATGCCCTGCAGCCCGGAGTACAGCACCACGAGGTTGAACGGGATGCCGATCCAGACGTTGGCGATGATGACCGACCACAGCGACCAGTCGGGCGAGGTCAGCCAGTTCACCGGCCCTGCCCCGAGCCGGCCCAGCACGGCGTTGACCACGCCGGAGTCGCTGTTGAGCATCCATGACCAGGTCGAGGCCGACACGATCAGCGGCAGCAGCCACGGCACCAGGAACAGCGCGCGCAGCGTGGCCGACAGCCGGAAGTTCCTGATGAAGAACAACGCCAGGGCCAGCCCGATGGTGAACTGGAAGGCCAGCGACACCACGGTGAAGAGCACGGTGTGCCACAGTGCCGGGCCGAAGGTCGCGTCGGCGAAGACCTTGGCGTAGTTGGCGAACCCGGCGAACGGCGCGTCCCCCTGCACGAATGAGCGCACGGTGTAGTGGCGCAGGCTCAGCTCGACGTTGCGACAGAGCGGGTAGGCGTAGAAGACCAGCAGGTAGACGACGACCGGGGCGAGGAACGCCCACGCCGCCCACTGACCCGACCGGCCCCGCCCCGTCGCCGGGACGGCGGCGCGGGCGGGGCGGACCTGCGGCTGTGTGAGTCGGTTCATGCGGGTTACTGGGTCGCGCTCGCCGCGGCCGTCTGTGCCGAGGCCATCGCCTCCCGCGGAGGCTTCGAGCCGCTCAGCGCGGCCTGCACCGCGCCCCACATCGGCTCGGAGATCTTCGGGTACCTGGTGCCCAGGTCGTCGCTGGTGCGGCCCTTGGCCGCCTTGACCGCGTCCACCCACACCCGCAGCTCCGGGGTGGCGGCGACCTGCTTGGCCTGCACCGCCTCGGTGGGCGCGATGTAGGACAGGGTGGTCGTGGTGCTCAGTGAGTTGTCGGTGCTGGTCAGGCAGGCCACCAGCTTCTGCGAGGCGGCGTAGCGGGCGGTGTCGGACTGCACCGGGATGCTGACGAACTCGCCGCCGGTCGGCGCGGGCGCGGTGCCGCCGTCCTTGCCCGGGATGGGGATGATGCCGTACGCGAAGCCGGTCTTCTTGGCGTTGGCCAGTTGCCAGGTGCCGTTCTCGGCGAAGGCGAAATCACCGCCGGCGAACTCCTGCCAGCTGGTGGTCTGCGTGTTGTTGATGACGGAATTGGGGGCGTAGCCCTTCTTCAGCCAGTCGCTCCACAGGGTCACCGCCGCGACGCCCTCGGGCGAGTCGAGCTTGGTGAGGGTCGCTCCGGAGCCCCAGAACCAGGGCAGGAACTGGAAGCTGCCCTCCTCGGTGCCGATCGCCGAGAACGTGATGCCCTTCTTCCCGGCCGCCTTCACCTTCTCCAGCGCGGCGGTCAGCGACGCCCAGTCCTTGACGCCGGCGGGGTCCACCCCGGCCTTCGTCAGGACGTCCTTGTTGTAGTACAGCGCCAGGGTGTTGGCGCCGATCGGCACGCCGTAGGTCTTGCCGCCGCTCTGCCCGGCCGCCAGCAGGTTGGGCGCCAGTGCGGAGACGTCCAGCTTGTTCTCCTCGGTCGTCGTCAGCACCCCGGCCTCGGCCAGCGTGGAGACGACCGGGTTGTCCACGATCAGCACGTCCGGCGAGTTGCCCTGCTGGGCCGCCAGCAGGGCCTTGTTGGTCAGGTCGCTGGTGTCGTAGCCGGTCCGTTCGACCGTCACCCCGGCCTGGGTGCCGCACGCCTGGAGCAGCTTCACCCACTCCGAGCTCTTGTCGTACTGCGGATAGGGGTCCCAGATCGTGTAGGCGCCGCCGCCCGCGGGGGTCCGGCCGGCGCTTGCCGAGCCTCCGCCGTCGGACGATGACGAGGACGAGCAGGCCGCCAGCCCGGCGGCGGCGGCCAGGACCGCCAGACTCATGCCGGCCGCGCGCCGGCCCCTTGACGCTGAACTCATTGACGTGACCTCCGCTGACAGCGTTACGCGGCGTTTGCGGGCCGCAGTCGAATCGATTCGGCGAATCGGTTCGACCGAACATAGGCCCGGCCTGTCGTATGCGTCAATGGGCTGGAAGGCGTGGTGTGCGGTCCGTGACACATCCTCGTCACGGACTCGGGAGGCGACGGCCTCACCCTGAAACGATTCGACCTACGATGGTCTCCGGCCGACTGCCAGACCGAGGAGCGCGCAGGTGAACATCGGGGAGATCGCCAAGCGGGCAGGTGTGTCACGCAGCACCGTGTCGTACGCGCTCACCGGCAAGCGTCCCGTGTCCGAGGGGACCAAGCGGCGCATCCAGGCGGTGATCGACGAGCTGGGCTACCGGCCCAACGCCGCCGCCAGGGCGCTGAAGGAAGGCCGCACCCGCACGATCGGCCTGGTCATCCCGCCCGCGAGCCGGCGCCTGACCGACATGCAGCTGGGCTTCGTGTCCAGCGTGGTCGACGCCGCCGCCCGCGCCGACCTCGACGTCCTGCTGTCGCCCTCGGGCGGCGAGCACGAGCGCTCCTTCGAGCGCGTCGTCACCGGCCGGCGCGTGGACGGCGTCATCCTCATGGAGATCCGGCTAGAGGACGACCGCGTCGCCCGCCTCAACGGCGCCGGCGTGCCGTTCGTCGGCATCGGCCACACCAGCCACCCGGAGGAGATGTCCTGGGTGGACCTCGACTACGAAACGCTCATCGCCTCCTGCGTGCACCACCTGGCCGACCTCGGCCACCGGCACGTCGCCCTGGTCAACCGCAACGCCGAGCTGGTCGCCGCCGGCTACGGCCCCGGCCACCGCGCCCAGGCCGGTTTCGACCGCGCGCTCGCCGAGCGCGGGCTGCACGGCGTACGGGTCTGCTCCGGGGACGACGCCCAGGCCGGGCAGGCATGCGTCGAGCGGCTGCTGGCCGAGCACCCGGAGCTGACCGCCATCGCCACCATCAACGAGGCCGCCGTCGCCGGCATGTACCGGGCGCTGGCCGCGGCGGGGCTGGCCGTGCCCGCGCACTTCTCCGTCGCCGGCGTCGCCGCCCGGCACTGGGCCGAGAACCTGCACCCGCCGCTGACCGCCGCCGACGTGCCCGCCGACGACATGGGCGCGCACGCGGTCGAGCTGCTCCTCCAGCGCATCGCCGACCCGCTCGCCCCGCATCGCCGTCTGCTGCTGACCCCGCCGATCTCGCTGCGCGGCACCACCGGACCCGCCCGGCACCGCACCTGACCGGGGAGCGCGGCGGACCGACTCCAGGGCCGGACACACGGCCGTGCGCGACGGCGACGTGGCGTGGCCTGGCGTGGCGTGGCGTCCCGGCGGCGTTCCGGCTCTTGACCATCGCGCGGCATGACGCCTATCGTCCAGTCGAATCGATTCGACCCCTCCCCCGCACTTCCCGAAGAGGAAAAGGGGCGACCCTGCCGCCCGTCATCGAGATCAACCGGAGGCCGACCTAGTCGGACTGCTTGCCACAGCCCAGCCGGTGCCGCAGCCATTCTGGATGGGCGTCGCCGACCTCGATGCTGTTCTCATCAAGAGCGTTGGCGATGTGGAAGCGGCTCTTGTCGAAGACGAACTCCACCGCGAGGGTGCCGGCCGCCAGGTCAGGCCCTGATGGCTGCCACTCAAGGAGAGCCACCTCGCGCAGTTCCTGGCCGATGAACGGCTCAAGCCGTTCATCGGCGCTGGACCACGCCGGAGTCAGCTCGAACCACTCCCAGCCGGTCATCGCAGCCGTCGTGTCGGTGGTGTTCCAGCTGATCGACAGCTCATCGAACTTCGAGTGCATGATCTCTATCTGGACGCCGTCGAAGTCCAAGACGACGGGGCAGTCGGCATACCAGTGCCCGTCTTCGAGAAAACGCACGAGCGCGAAGCCAGTCAGACGTCGGCCACCAAGCGCGGCCAAGCCCTGCCCATGTTCATCGCGGACAACGTGGAGTCCGACGAGAAAGTTCGGCTCGAAGCCGGATATACCCATCACGACAGGCGATTGTCCATGTTCATCGCGGCACCGGCCAGACGAGCGTCTTGTGCTTGCGCATCCTGCGGGCAGCGGAGGGGGGCCATCGAACGCCGGAGAAGGTACCGGATACCGGCACATTCGACGCGGCGGCTGGAACGAAGGCCGGCATGGGTTTCACCGAACCCCCGATCCTTGCCGCCGGATCTCGTTCGGAATCACTTATCCGGACACGCAGTACGCGCCCCAGCACGATGGCACGACGCCCGGTGCGGCTCATTTCTGGCCGGGGCCGTCCACCACCTTGGCCTCCAATCGGGCCGTCAGGGTCAGCGGCGTGCCGGCCTTGACGACGTAATTGGGGCTGTCGGTGTAGTCCGTGGTCCGGTCCTGCACAGTTACTCCGTATGTGCCGAGAAAGCGGAAATCGATGGGATCCAGGATGAGGTCGTAGCGGGTCCATCCGCCGGTGTAGCTGAACGCGACCCCGTGCCTGCCGTCGGCGTCCACCGCGTTCTGGTTGACGGTCACCCCGGGGATGGTGGCGAGGCCGCGGAACAGTGCCGCGCGCACCTCTGGCGGTAGCGCCTGCGTGCCCATGATCTGGTAGACGGCCTGGAAGAGCCGCTCATCCATCGAGGGCGGCGCAACGGTTCCCGTCCACGTGATGTGCATGTCCGCCAGTTTCTGGCGGATCTTCGCGAGTAGCCCCTCGGGAGTGACCGGTTGGCGGGCCAACTCGTCCGCGCTCAGTCCCGGGTGGTTACCCTGTACCAGCAGCTTGCCGTTGGGGAACAGGTCCGCCGTCTGCAGGCCGTCCACGCTGTACCACCCCTCCCGCACCTCGCGTCTGGACAGGTCGACGCCGTAGCCGCCGTCCGCGGACCGCGGGGCCTGGAGCTGCTTGATGTACAGCCACTGGCCGGGGTTCGGCACCTGTCCGCGGTCGTCGTAGTCATAGGCGGCCTGCGCGGCCCGCTCGCCGAGTTCCCGCACACTGGCCACCGGAACCACGCGCGGATGGTCGTTCGCCACCACCACGCCGGCGCCGATCGCCACGGCCAGCGCGCCCGCGAGCACCAGCCGCCGGCCGAGCCGCGGCCCGCGCCGAGGTTCACGATGTGGCTCGGGCTCGCGCGCCGCGGCCAGCAGCCGGCCCCGGGCAGCGCTTTCGGCCTGTGCCGTCATCGGCGGGGTGTCCCGACGGAAGTCCTTGATCGTGCTCATCACAGCTCCTCGTCTCCCAATACGGCCCGCGTCTTCCTCCTGGCCCGGTGCAGCCGCGACCGCACGGTCCCCGGCGGGATGCCGAGCGCCTGGGCCACCTCCTCGTAGCTGAGGCCCTCCCACGCCACCAGCAGCAGCACGTCACGATCGCCGCGCGACAGCGACGCCAGCGCTAGCGCCAGCTCGCGCTCCTTGTCCCGCGCGGCGACCCGCCGCACCACGGCGTCGGCGATCGGTTCGGGCAAGGGATCCACGCCGGTACGCGCCAGCGCCCGCAGCATCCGCTCCTCCTGTCGCCTGTGCCTGGCCACCAGCGTCGTGGCGATGCCGTACAGCCAGGGGCGTGCCAGCGGAAACGACATGTCATACGAGCCGCGCCGCCGGAACGCGGCCAGGAACGTCTCGGCCACGATGTCGTCGGCGGCCTGCGTGCCGACGCGCCGCGCGGCGTACAGGTGGATCTGCCGTGCGTACCGGTCGAACAGCGCGGCGAACTGCTCCGGGTCACCGACGGATCGCCGGATCAGCTCGGCGTCGTCGATCTCGGCCGTCTCAACGGTCAACGGCCCTCCTTAAGGTCGGTCGGTCACCCTGCTGTCTCCCGCACCCCATGACAAGGTTCTCGACCCGGCAGAAGAGTGACGGACGCCACAGGCACGACCCCAGTCGAGCAGCTTCACAGGCCTGGCTACGCCGCGTGAACCTTGCCACCGTCGTAGGTGGTGGGGGCCCCACCATGCTCGTCCTACGCCGAGACCGGCTTGTCGGAACCGAGGTGGCGGTAGATGGTCGCGCGGCTGACGCCGAGCCCGTCGGCGAGCTGCTGGACGGTGTAGCGGCGCCTGCCGTCGTCACCCGTCATCTCGTACAACGCGCGAGCCATCCCCACACCATGGGCGTCCAGGGCCGGTGGGCGCCCACGGACGCGGCCGCGCGCTCGAGCCGAGGCGAGCCCTTCGAGGGTGCCCTCGACGATGAACTCCCGGAGGAACTCGTCGAGGCGCTCCGTGCCCGCTCCACCTGCGGGTTCGTAGCGGTTTCCCGTAACGGACGAGGAGGGTCGCCGCAATGGTGGACGCCTGGGGGCCTCAGTAGCTTCGGGAGGTGCTCAGAACCGCAATTGTCACCATCTGTCTCGCCCTGGTCCCCTCCATGCCCGCGTCTGCGCCCGCGTCGGTCCCCGCGTCGGTCCCCGCGTCGGTCGACGCCTACGTCGAGCGGTACCGCGCGGCCACAGGCCTGCCAGGCGTCGCGGTGGCGATCACGCGAGGGAACAGGGTCGTCCACGCCACCGGATACGGCCGGACCGCCACCGGTGACGCCGTCACGGCCGACACCCCCATGGCGGTGGCCTCGGTCAGCAAGTCCTTCACCGCCCTGGCCGTCATGCGACTGGCCGAGCAGGGCAAGATCGCCCTCGACCAGCCGGTGCGCCGCTACCTGCCCGAGTTCACGATGGCCGACCCGCGGGCCGCGAAGATCACCGTACGGCAGCTGCTCGACCAGACCTCGGGCATGGCGGACTCGGCCTTCCGCGAAAAGAGCCTGCCTCAGCCGGAAACGCTCCAAGGCGCCGTGGCCCGGCTCAGGACGGCGAAGCTCGCCACGGACCCCGGGACCGCCTTCAGCTACCACAACACCAACTACCAGGTCGCCGCGCGGCTCGTCGAAGTGGTCAGCGGCCGGCCGTTCGCGGTCTGGCTCGACGCGCACGTGTTCGAGCCTCTCGGCATGGGCCGCAGCACGACCGCCGACACCGATCGTGACCTGCCCGGCAGCGCCCGCGGCCACCTGTACGTCCTCGGCCGGGCCCTCGCTCTGCCCGAGCCGACCGGATTCGGAAACGGCTCGGGCGGGGTCATCAGCACCGCCAACGACATGGCCAGATGGCTGATCGCGCAGAACACCGGTCTCACGGGTCTCCTGTCCCCGCAGTCCGTCCGGGAGATGCGCACTCCGTCGAAGCAGAACGGGGAGTACGCCCTCGGCTGGGAGATCGGCAGGACCGAACGCGGCACCCCCGTCCTCGAGCACGGCGGAGACCTGTTCACCTCCACCGCTCACCAGCTGCTGATGCCGGACTCCGGCTACGGCATCGCCGTCATGGCCAACACCGGCATGGCCTTCTCCGACGCGCACACCCTCATGACCGGCATCGTCTCCATCATCGAGGGCGGGACCCCGCGGCCGCCCTCCATGCGGTCCCTGATCCTCATCGACGTGCTCTTCGCGCTGCTGGCCCTGGTGACCATCGGGCTCGCGGCGCGGGGCACCGTACGTGCTCGGCGGTGGGCCACGCGCCGCACCGGACGGCACCTGTGGCGGCTGGCGCCGTACCTGGTCCCGCTCATGTTGTGCGTGACGATCGCCCCGATCCATCGCGTGCTGGCACGCGGCCGCGACGCGAGCTGGATCCAGCTGGCCTACCTCTACCCGACGTTCATGCTCTGCCTGGTGACGGCCGCCGCCGCGGGTCTCACGGTCGTCGCCGCACGCGTCTGGGGCGTCGCGCGGCCACGACGCCGCCAGCAGCACGGCGGCGGCGATGGCAATCGGTTGCCGTGAGTCGCCTCGCCGGCTTGCGCCCGCGGGGGCGGGCGTGGTCGTCTGGCCTCCATGACGTACCGGATCGGCGGGGCTGACGCCGTCCTCACCGAGGCGCAGATCAGGAGCTTCGTCGCCGAGCGGCTGGCGGAGGAGGATCTGGACGGCCGCAGTGTGTGCCTGGTGGTGCCCGACGGCACCCGGAGCTGCCCGCTGCCGTTGTTGCTGTCGGCGGTGCACGAGGCGCTGCACGGCCGGGTCTCCCGGCTGACCGTGCTGGTCGCGCTCGGCACGCACGCGCCGATGGGCGAGGCCGAGCTGGCCGCGCACGTTCCGCCGTTGCCGGGGATGACGGTGCTCAACCACGCGTGGTGGGAGCCGTCCACGTTCGTCTCGCTCGGCACGATCGGCGCCGACCGGGTCGGCGAGCTGTCCGGCGGGCTGCTGCGTCACGAGGTGGACGTGCGGCTGAACCGGGCGGTCGTGGAGCACGACGTGGCGCTGGTGATCGGGCCGGTCTTCCCGCACGAGGTGGTGGGGTTCTCCGGCGGCGACAAGTACTTCTTCCCCGGCGTGGCGGGGGCCGACATCATCGACCTGTCGCACTGGCTGGGCGCCCTCATCACCAGCGCCGACATCATCGGCACGCGCGGCGTCACCCCGGTGCGCGCGCTCATCCACGAGGCGGCCTCGCTCATCCCCGCCCGCCGGCGGGCGCTGTGCGTCGTCGTGCGGTCCGGCTCCGACGAGCTGCACGCCATGGCGTACGGGCCGCCGCAGCGGGCGTGGGCGGCGGCCGCCGAGGTGTCCTCCGAGGTCCACGTGCGCTACCTGGACGCGCCCATGCGCAGGGTGCTGTCGCTGATCCCGGCCAAGTACGACGACATGTGGACCGCCGCCAAGGGCTTCTATAAGCTGGAGCCCGTCGTCGCCGACGGCGGCGAGGTCGTCCTGTACGCGCCCCACGTCACGACGATCTCCGCGATGCACCCCGAGATCGAGCAGATCGGCTACCACTGCCGCGACTACTTCACCCGGCAGTGGGACCGCTTCAAGCACCTGCACTGGGGGGTGCTGGCCCACTCCACGCACCTGCGCGGCGCGGGCACCTACGACGAGGAGCACGGCGAGCGCTGCCGCGTGACCGTCACCCTGGCCACCGGCATCCCCGAGGACGTCGTGCGACGGGCGAACCTCGGCCACCTCGACCCGGCGGAGGTCGACGTCGAGGCGTTCGCCGCCGACCCGCAGACCCTGGTCGTGCCCCAGGCGGGCGAGGTCCTCCACCGGCTGCGCCGATGAGGCACGCGTGGATCGACGCCTCGGCGGGCGTCGCCGGGGACATGCTGCTGGGCGCGCTGCTCGACGCCGGCGCCGGCCTGGAGACGGTACGGGCCGCCGTCGAGGCCGTCGTCCCGGGACAGGTGCGTCTGGGCCGGGAACAGGTCAGCCGTGCGGGACTGCGCGCGACGCGGGCACAGGTCACGCCGGCCGGCCACGAGCATCACCGCACCTGGCGGGACATCCGCCTGCTTCTCACCCGGGCCGAGCTGGCGGAGCCGGTGCGGGAGAGCGCGCTGGCGGTCTTCGCCCGGCTCGCCCGGGCCGAGGCGCGCGTCCACGGCGTCGAGGCCGACGAGGTGCACTTCCACGAGGTGGGCGCCTGGGACTCCATCGCGGACGTGGTCGGCGTCTGCGCGGCCCTCCACGACCTGGACGTGAGCGAGGTGACCGCCGGTCCGGTGGCGGTGGGCTCGGGACGGGTGGTGACGGCGCACGGGGAGCTGCCCGTGCCCGTCCCGGCGGTCGCCGAGCTCGCCGCCGGCTGGCGGATCCACGCCGGTGGCCAGGGCGAGCTGGCCACGCCCACCGGCATGGCGCTGGTCACCACGCTGGCCCGCGCGTGCACGGAGCTGCCGCCCATGCGGCTGGAAGCCACGGGCGTCGGCGCGGGCGCCCGCGACACGCCCGGCCGGGCCAACGTCGTACGGGTGCTCGTCGGACGGGTGCTCGTCGGCGCCTCCGGGGCCGATCCCGCCGAGGCCGTGGTCCTGGAGGCCAACGTGGACGACCTGGACCCGCGCGTGTGGCCGGGCGTCCTGTCGGCCCTCATGGAGGCGGGCGCGTCGGACGCCTGGCTGGTGCCCATCCTCATGAAGAAGGGCCGCCCCGCCCACACGCTGAGCGTGCTGTCCCCTCCCGGGCACGCGGACGAGCTCCGGGCGGCGATGTTCCGCCTGACCACCACCCTGGGCGTCCGGGAGCGGACGGTCCGCAAGACCGCGCTCGAACGCGGGTGGGTGCCCGTGGACGTGCTCGGCGCTCGGCTGCCGGTCAAGGTGGGCCACCAGGACGGCGTCGTGGTGCAGGCCACGCCGGAGTACGAGCCCGCCGCCCGGCTGGCGGCCGAACGCGGCCTGCCGGTGCGGACGGTGCTCGACGCCGCCGTGGCCGCGGCCTGGACGGCGGGGCTCGCCCCCGGCCGGTCGGTCCCCCACGACCTGCGCCCGCATCCGGCCCGGTGACCCGCCGGCGACGCCGGAGTCGGCACGTGGCGACGCCTCGGCGACGGTCCGCCGCCGCACCCTGGTCAAGGCCGGATGTTGTGGTTGCCGGCGAACAGGTTGCCGGGGTCGTACCGGCGCTTGACCGCCGCGAGCCGCTGGTAGGTCCGCGTCGGATAGACCGCGGCGACGTCCTCCTCGGTGGCGGAGGCGAGGAAGTTCGCGTAGGCGCCGTCGACGTGCGGTGCGAGTCTCCCCCAGATCGCGTCCAGGGCAGGACGCGCGGCCTCGACGACCGGCTCCGGGCCGGCGCTGGTGGTCACGACCATCAGCTCCGCCCGGCGATGCGCGTAGGCGGTGGCGTCGTCGGGGACTCGGGACACCGCGCCGCCGACGCTGCGAACGGCGATGAACGGCGATCCCTGCGACGCCCCGGTCTCGGCGAGGATCCGCAGGACCTCGGGCACCGACTCCTCGCCGACGAACGCGCTCCGGGTGACGAGCCGGATGCCGGGCGGCGGCGTCACGCCGTCCACGAGCGTGTCCGCATAGGGCTTCAGCGCGACATCGTCGTCGATCACCGTGCCGAGCCGGCGGATCGGGTCGATGGACCGGGCCGCGACAGCCGGGTCATCGCCGTCGAAGGCGACCTGGATCTCGACCGGCGCCTCGGGGCCGCCCGCGAAAGGGTTGGCGAAGCTCACGATGGAGGTGAGCTCCTCGGGGGCGGTGCGGAGGTGGTCCGCCCACCCCTGGAGCACGCCGGCCGCCTCCGACGCCGGGAAGACGATTCTGCCGTAGAAGACGTCTGTCGTCGGGTGCGCCGCGAACTCGAAGGCGGTCACGATCCCGAAATTGCCCCCGCCACCGCGAATCGCCCAGAACAGCTCCGGGTTCTCCTGCGCGCTCGCCTCCACGACCTGTCCGCCGGCGGTGACCACCTCCGCGGCGACCAGATTGTCCAGGGCCAGACCGTACTTCCTGACCTTCCAGCCCATGCCGCCGGTCAACGTCAGCCCGCCGACGCCGACGCTCCTGGTGTCGCCCGAGGAGATCGCCAGGCCGTGCGGGGCCAGTGCGGCCGCGACCTGGCCCCAGGTGGCGCCGCCGCCGATCCGCACGAGGTGACGTTCCTTGTCGACGACCTCCACGTCCGCGAGGCCGCGGAGGTCGATCACGACGCCGTCGTCGTTGGTGCCGAAGCCCGCGAAGGCATGGCCGCCGCCTCGCACGGACAGCACGAGCCCCGTGGCGGCGGCGAATCCGACACCCGCTCGCACGTCCCCGACGTTCCTGGGCCGCAGAACGTACGCCGGACTGCCCGAGGCCAGTACCGAGCGGCTGGCCGACTCGTACTCCGCTCCCCCCGGCTCGATGATGTCGCCGCCGAAGTCACGGCGGAGGGTTTCAAGCGCTGAACTCATGACGTTCCTGTCGTTGTGCGAACTGTCCGAACGAGCACAAGATGCCGACGACCCGATCCTTGTGACAGCGCGGCTTCGTGACGTACGCCACAGGCACGCCGGTTCCGGGGCTCACGCCGTGCGCAACCCGGAGGAGCTGTCACACATGGGGCGGGAGGTCACGGTGAGCCGCTGAGCCCGCCTCTGATGGCCGGCCGGCGCTCGTCGCCGTTTCGAGGGTGTGGGTTATGCGTTCCAGGACGCGGACGGCGGTGCGGTACTCGTCCGGCGAGATGCCGGTCATGGACAGCTCGCGGAACGCGTCGACGCGCTCGGCGACGCCGGCCAGACGCTGACGTCCACGTGCGGTGAGGGCGAGCCGGTCCGGTGCGGGACGGGCCGCCCAGCCATCGGTGAGCACGGCGTCGACGGCGGCCGTCAGCGTGTGGACGTCGGCGTTGGCGGCGAGGGCCGACAGGACGTCGGAGTCGGTGGTCTCGGGGGTGTCGTCGATCACGTTGAGGACCTGCCAGGCGATCCGGGTGAGGCCGAACTCCGACAGCATGTCGTTCATGGAGCGGGTGAGGGCCTGGTCGGTGCGGTTGAGCCAGTAGCCGATGGGCTTCATGGGGAGGTTCCTTCGCGAACGGGTGATGTCAGGGCTTCGCGGGCGCGGGCCGCAGCAGCGCGGGCCAGTCCTGGCGGGCGGCCCAGTCGCTGAAGCTGTGCCAGCCGACCTCGGGGTGGTCGCGTCGCAGCTTGGCGACGTCGACGTCGAGACCGGAGGTCGTGAAGTACTCGAACATGGCCGCCAGGTCCTCGGATCGGGTCCGGACGTAGCGCAGCGGCACCTCCTGGTGGGCGATCGGGCGGCCGATGGCGGCTGCGAGGATGTCCGCGATCTGCTGTGGGGTGCACTCGTCGGAGGCGATGTCGATACGGCGGCCGGCGAACTCGTCGCGGCGCTGGAGAGCCGACGCGGCGAATGCGCCGATGTCGACGGCGGGGATGAGGGTGAGTGGCCGGTCGGCGGGCATGGGCCAGGCGAAGGTGCCGTCGCGCAGCCCGTCGAGGGTCCAGCCGCCGGCGTAGTTGTCCATGAACGCCGCCGGGGCGATCACCGTCCACGGCAGGCCGGCTCCGCGCAGGTACTGCTCGATCATGTGCTTGCTCTCGTAGTGCGGGACGCCGGTGCCGCGGTCGGCGTGGGCGACGGAGGTGAGCACGACGTGTCCGAGGCGGGCGGCTGCCGCGGCGTCGACGAGTGCCCTGCCCTGCCGGGTCTCGGCGTCGGTGTCGGCGCCGAACGGGGTGGTGACCGCGAAGAGCGAATCGGCGCCGGCCAGGGCCGAGTCGAGGGACGCGCGGTCGTCGAAGTCGGCATGGCGCACGTCGGCTCCGAGGCCCCGCAGAGCGTCGGCGGCGGGTGAGTCCGGGCGGCGGGTGAGGGCTCGGACCCGGTGGCCGGCGGCCAGCAGGGCGCGGGCGGTGGCTCCGCCCTGCGCGCCGGTGGCTCCGGTGACGGCGATGGTGAGCATGGTTCTCCACGGGATAGAATTAACTGCGCAGCACATTAACTGCGCCACGCAGCAGAATAGGACCAGTTCACTGCGTCACGCAACTATTTGGGGTGTGATCCACATGACGGACCAGCGCCGGACCCGGCTGTACGAGGAGCTGTCGATGGAGTCCCGCCGCTACCTGGCGGCGTACGTCCTGTTCAACCAGGCCGTCGCCGATCACCTCGGTCTGCACCCGACCGACGTGCAGTGTCTGAGCCTGCTGACGGCCGAGCCCGGACCACTCACCGTCAAGCAGGTCGCCGACATGACGGGCCTCACCACCGGCTCGGCCACCCGCCTGGTGGACCGGCTCGAAAGAGGGGGTTACGTGGTCCGCGCGCCCGACCAGGAGGACCGCCGCCGGGTGCTGGTCACCCCGGTGCCGGACCGCCTCGCCCGCGTCACCGCGCTGTGGGACGACCTCGGACAGACCTGGCAGACGCTTCTCGACGACCACACCGAGGACGAGCTCGAGGTGATCACCCGGCACATGCGACGGGCGAACGTTCTCAGCCAGGCCCAGATGCGACGCCTGCGGTCCATGCCGAAGCCGGCCTGACCCTGGCGACCGAGTCGGACGGCACCTGCTCGGCCGGCTCCAGCGCATCCAACGCCGCCCCCAGCGCCGGACCGGTCGGCTCCGGGCCGGACAGTCCGCCGCGCGGTGGGCGGAGGCCCTACGCCCGGACGAGCCCGAGTTGCCGCAGCTGTGAGTAGACGTCGACGACTCCCCAGAGGTCGGTGATCCGGCCGTCGGCGAAGCGGGCGATGAAGATCTCGTTGTAGGTGACGGACCTGCCGGTCGGGGGCATGCCTCGGTATTCACCGGAGTTGGTCCCGGTGACCGTCTGCCGAGCGACGATCTTGTCTCCGTCGGCGAGCAGGTCCTCGACCGTCACGTGAATGTCAGGGAACGCGCGCAGGAGGACCTCCCATATGCGCTTCTGTGCCTGCACCGCGGTCATGTCCGTCAGCTCCGCCGTGTGAAACCGCGCGTCCGGGTGGATGAACTCGTCGACCGCCTTCGCGATGACCTCCAGATCGCCGCTGTTGACGGCCTCGTGGAAGCGGTGGTACGTCTCCTTGTTGCGTGCTTCCTGAGCTGTCGACATGTCGTCTCTCCTTGGATCGGGATGATGGGGTCCTGGGATGCGCCCCCTCCGAGAAGTACGACACCACAGCACCGCGAAATGTGAGGCGACGCGCCAACCTCACAGCTCACGGGCCGGCTCGCGACCGAGTTCAGCGGCTCTCCCGGGGTTCGCCGGCGAGCCAGTCCCAGCCGGTGATCGTGGTGCGCATCAGGCGGGCGGCGGCCGACAGGTGGTTGCCGGCGCCCCAGTGCAGGGTGACGCTGCGGCGGCAGTCGGGGCTGTCGACGGCGATCCAGGCGGCGGGAGCGCGCATGGCGCTGCGGCGGGCGAAGGCGGGCACGAGACCGATGCCGAGTCCTGCGCTGATCAGCTCCGCGATGGCGGCGGGCTCGTCGCTCTCGCAGATGATCTTCGGTGTGAGGCCTCGTGCGGCGAAGACCCGGTCGAGCAGCCGGCGTATCCAGTGTCCCCTGCGGGCGGTGATGAAGGGCTGGCCGGCGAGTTCGTCGACGCTCACGGACGTACGGCCCGCGAACGGGTGATCGAGTGGCACGCCCACCCCCACAGCCTCGTCGAACAGCAGCGCCGACTCCAGGCCCTCGGCGTGGACCGGCTGCGAGGCGACACACAGGTCGACGTCCTGGGCCCGCAGGCGGCGGGCCATGTCCTCGGCCAGGGACCAGTGGAGCTCGATCTCGACGGAGGGATGGGCCCGCTTGTAGGCCGCCAGCGGCCCGGCGAGGGTGAGGAAGGTCTCCGACGCCAGCCTCACAGTGCCCAGGCCCTCGCTGGTGGCCTCGGCGACGGCGCGCCGTCCGGCCTCCAGCTCGCCGAGGGAGCGTTCGACGTGATCACGGAAGAGCTTGCCCGCGTCGTTGAGCCGGAGCCGGCCGCTGCGGTCGAACAGCGGTGCGCCCAGCTCTCTCTCCAGCCGGGCGATGCTCCGGCTCAGCGACGGCTGGGCGATGCGAAGCTCGTCGGCCGCCCGGCTGAGGTGCTCCAGTCGCGCCACCACCATGAACTGCCTGAGCGTGTTCAGGTCCATCATGACTCCCGAGACATAACAGCATAGCAATATTGCTCTTAGACAAGATAACTCCACAGTCATACTGTCGGGTCGTTCACGAATCGAGAACGGAGTGAGGAGGAAGCCCCATGCTCACCGTGGCCGCACCCCGGACCACACCCACGGGATGGATGCTGCGGACCGTCGTCAGCGCGCACGTCATGGCGATCGCCGGTCAGCCGGTGTTCGCCGGGGTGTATCTGACCGGCGACTACGCCGGTTTGAGCTTGCATGCGGCCGGTGCCGACGTCGTCACCTCCATCGGGTACCTGCAGGCGATCGTCGGGATCGCGGTCTGGGTCCGGCTGCGCCAGGTCTGGCCGTTCCTCGCCACGATGGCGGTGGTGGCGGCCGAGACGGTGCAGTACTTCGCCGGACTCAACGGCGCGCTGTGGCTGCACCTCCCATTGGGGGTGACGACCGTCGTCGCGGTCGTGGTGCAGTTCATCGACGTATGGCGCCGGCCTCTCCTGCGTGAGGAGGCCCGGAGTGCGTGACAGCCGTGGCGTGACCAGACGGCGGGCGCTGGGCATCGGCGGGGCGCTCGGGTTGACGGCGGCCATCGGGCTGTCGGCCTCGGCCGCGCTGGCCCGACGGCCGGCGACCACCGGTGCCGAGCTGCGCAGCGCCGTGCCGCTACCGCCGCCCTTCCAGCTGCCGTTGCCGATTCCCGCCGTGCTGAAGCCGGTCGGCGCCTCGGGCGGCGCCGACCGTTACGAGATCACCCAGCGCGAGGCGAGCGCGGAGATCCTGCCCGGTGTGAAGACGCCGCTGTGGACGTATGAGGGCACTTTCCCCGGGCCGACGATCGAGTCGCGCCGCGGGCGGCCGATCACCGTGACGCACCGCAACGAGCTGCCCGTCCCGACGGTCGTGCACCTGCACGGCGGACGGACCCCGGCGGCCTCCGACGGTTACCCGACGGACCTCGTCCTGCCCGAAGGCTGGCACGACGCCCCCATGCGCATGGAACACGGCTCCGGGCACGGCTCCGAGGACGACATGCGCGATCCGCGGGCGGCGGTGACCAGGCTGACGCGGGACTACACCTTCCCGCTGGACCAGCGGCCGACGCTGCTGTGGTACCACGACCACCGGATGGACTTCACCGCCCCCGCGATCTGGCGCGGCCTGGCCGGGTTGCACCTCGTGCGCGACGACGCCGAGGAGGCGCTCGGTCTGCCCGCCGGGCCGCGCGAGCTGCCCCTCATGATCGCCGACCGCGCGTTCGCCGCCGACGGCAGCCTCGCCTACCCCGCCCTCGACCCCACTCTGCGCGTACGGCCCGGCGTCCGCGAGCCGTACCTGGCCGGGGTCCTCGGCGACGTCATCCTGGTCAACGGCGCGCCGTGGCCCGTGCACGAGGTCGACGCGGCCCGCCACCGGCTGCGCGTCCTGAACGCCTCCAACGCCCGCCACTACGAACTCGAGGCCGTCACCGACGACGGGCGCCGGCTCGACCTCGTCCAGATCGGCGCCGACCAGGGACTCCTCGCCGCGCCGGTCACCCACCGGCTACTGCCGATCGCACCCGCGGAGCGCCACGACGTGGTCGTCGACTTCTCCGGCGTCCCGGTCGGCGGCCTCGTCAGGGTGGTCAACCGGCTCGGCTCCGGCCGTACCCGCGACGTGATGGCCTTCCGGGTCGCGCGCAAGGCCGCCGACGACAGCCGCGTCCCCCGCATCCTGTCCACCGACCTGCCGGCCTGGCGGCGCTCGGACGCCGTCAGGGTGCGCGAGTTCTCCTTCCGCGCCGGGCAGATGAACGCGGGCCACGGCTGGCTCATCGGCGGCCTGCCGTTCGACCCCGCCCGGACCGACGTCACCGCCCGGCTCGGCGACGTCGAGGTCTGGCGGCTCATCGCCGACGTCCACCACCCCGTCCACCTGCACCTGGTCGGCTTCCGGGTGCTCTCACGCAGCGGCCGGCCCCCGCTGCCCCACGACGCGGGCCTCAAGGACACCGTCTCACTACGGCCCGGCGAGGCCGTGGAGATCATCACCCGTTTCGACGGCTACCGCGGCCGCTACCTCTTCCACTGCCACAACGCCGAGCACGAGGACATGGGCATGATGGCCAACCTCGAGATCATCTAGGAGCATCACCTTCGGCGTGCGGTCATGCACGGCGGCGCGGAAGGTGATCAGGTCGTCGCCTCGAAGCGAGTCAGGGCGACCAGTACTTGGTGAGCAGCTTCTCCAGATGCTGCACCACCGGCTTCCAGGTGGCGGGTGGCGTGTAACGGCTGGCCCGGCGGCCCTTGTAGGTGAGCGTGTACCTGAGGAAGTCGGCCCCCTGCGGCCGCGGCTCCGACGTGCCGACCTTCAGCTTCTTCAGATAGCCCCGCAGCCGGCGCAGCTCCTTGCCGGTCACACACGCGTTCACGGTGGGACCGGTGCGGCGGCTGAACTGGCCGCACCCGTCGGTGAACATCCGCACCCGGTTGTCGAGCCCCGCGAAACCGCCCTGCTCGCGGAAGTCGACCAGCGTCCTGCGCTGCGCCTCCACCCGCTCGCGCACGTCCGCTTGCGCCTGTCGTCCGTCCGCGTGCGCGGCCGGGGCTCCCGAGGCCCCCACGGCCAGGGCGAGCACCGGAGTAAGCATGATCCGCCACATCTTCATGCTTACTCTGACGTACCAGAACGGCGAATGGCTCAACCGACGGCCGAGTTCCGTGTGAACGTGGCCGCCCGCCGGACGGACAACGTGCCTTCGGCGCCGGGCGGACGGTTCAGAGCCGGCCGGTGCCGAGCCAGGCCGTCGCCGCGGCGGCTGCCAGCAGGGCGATGTTGAGTCCGATCTGCCGGGCCTCGCCGCGGCTCAGGTGGACCGCGATGCCGCCGACCTGGATCAGGACGAGGCCGATCGCCGCGGCGACGGCGAGCCAGGGCGCGATCCCGGTGAGCGGCGGCAGGACGAGGCCGGCCGCGCCGAGGACTTCCAGGACTCCGATCAGGCGGACGAGCGGCATGGGAACGGTGTCGACCCAGCCCATCATCGGCTGGAGCCGCTCCTGGCTCTGGACGATCTTCTTGCCTCCGGCGTAGAGGTAGAAGACGGCCAGGAGGGCCGCGACGATCCAATAGACGATCTCCATGAGGGACACCTCGGGGGTTGGTGACGTGGCGCTGGCGACGATGGTTACCAGTCGTAAGTAGCCTCATGATGCGTCACTATTGAAAGCCTTACAAAAGGCACATGCATGTGCGTTACAGACAGAGGACTGTCGTGTCGGAGTACGAGCACACCTGCATGATCAGAGGAGACGGAGGACGGACGATCCGCGCCATCCTCGATCGCATCTGCAACAAGTGGACGTTGCTGATCGTGGCGACCCTCGATCAGGGACGCCTGCGCTTCACCGACCTGCACCAGCAGGTTCCTGGGATCTCCCAGCGCATGCTGACCCTGACGCTGCGGAACCTGGAACGCGACGGCCTGGTCTCCCGGACGGTGCACGCAGAGGTCCCGCCCCGGGTCGAATACGAACTGACCCCCACCGGCAAGAGCCTCATTCCCCCCGCGCTGGCCCTCGCCGGCTGGGCCATCGAGCACGTCCCGCACATCGAGGCCAGCCGGGAGGCCTACCAGACCCGAGACCAACGGCCCGATCAGGCGGCGGGGGCGGCCTTCTCCTCGTCGAGAGGGAAGAAGGGCAGCTCCAGGTAGACGCGGTCGGCGGCGGCGAGGATCTGCGAGGCGTCGTCGACCGGCGGGTGGATGTGCTGGTTGATCCGCTTCTTGATGTCCGCGCCGTCGGCGCCCGAGGCCATCACCCTGCGGTCCCAGCCCCGGGTGAAGATCGCACCGGCGCCGCCCAGGTCCAGGCAGGTGACGTACGGGCCGGGGGTGAACTCGCGCGGCGGCATGCCGAGCAGGTCGGCCGCCGCGTTGTACCCGGCGACCTTGCCGAGCGGGGTGGCGTGCTGGCAGGCCTGCATGACCGTGTGCTCGGCGTCGAACGCCGCCGCGGCCGTGTCCCCGGCGACGAACACCTCGGGAAGGGCGCGCAGCCACTGGTCCACCGGCACGCGGCCGAGGTGGTCGAGCTCGTCGGAGATCTGCCGGGTGAGCTCGCTGGCCCTGATCCCCGCGGACCAGACGACCGCGTCCGCCTCGACCCTGGTGCCGTCGGACAGGACGGCGTATCCCTCGCCGACCTCCGTCACCGTCGTGCCGAGGCGGCGGTCGACGCCCACCTCGCCCAGCGCCGCCTCGATCGCCTCGCGCGGGCCCGGTCCGAGCTGGTCTCCGACCACCTCCGACCGGTCCACCAGCAGCACCCGGCCCCTCGCGGCCAGCGCGGTCGCGGCCTCCAGGCCGACGAACCCGGCGCCGACGACCACGGCGGAGCAGTCCTCCCGCTCGCGCAGATGGTCGGTGAGCCGCCGGGCCCCGTCCAGGGTGTCGATGTCGAAGAGCCGCTCGGCGCCGGGCAGGCCCTCGGGATGAACGAGCTCGCTGCCCGCCGCCAGCACGAGGCGGTCATAGCCGATCTCCTCACCGTCGGCCACCACCACGCGGCGGCCGGTGTCGATCGTGCTCACCGAGGCCCGCAGGTGCTCGACGCCGATCGGTTCGAGGATCCTGCCGAGCTCCACCTTGGCCAGGTCCGGCTCCGGCTCGTACAGGCGGGGCCGCAGCACCAGGTGCTCGTTCGGCGCGATGAGCGTGATGCGCAGGTCCGCCTCGCCGCGGGCCAGCGCCGCTCCCGCCGCGCTCCACACGCCCGCGAAACCGCCTCCGATGATCACAACGTGTGCCACTGTCTCGTCCTTCCTTCACCTGGGATGGTTCGGCAGGGAGACAAGACAGCGGGTTCAGATGTGACCGAGGTGAGCGAACTTCTCCGGATTGGCCAGTCTCCTGAACACCGTGATGCGCCCGTCGGCGATCTCCACGGTGTCGAGCCAGACCAGCTCGCCACCGCTGTAGGTCGCCAGCGCCGGGTGCCCGTTCACCTCGATGACCTGGAACGCGTCCGGGCGCCTGAGCTCGATCTGCCTGACCGCCAGCAGGGCGACGCGCTCCGCGCCCCGGACCGGCCTGCGCGCGGCGGTCACCTTGCCGCCGCCGTCGGCGATGTAGACGGCCTCGGGGTGCAGCAGCTCGACGAGCCCGGCCAGGTCGCCCGCGTCGGCGGCCGCCTTGAACGCCTTGAGCACGCGTTCGGTCTCGGCCCTGGACGGCCGGGGCGGCTCCTCGGCCGCGGCGACCCGCGCCCGTGCGCGGGAGGCGAGCTTGCGGCTCGCGGCGGGCGTGCCGCCGAGCACCTCGGCGATCCGGCCGAACGGGAAGTCGAAGACGTCGTGCAGCACCAGCGCGACGCGTTCGGCGGGGGTGAGCCGCTCCATGACCACCAGCATCGCGGTGCTCACCGACTCGTCCAGGAGCACCCGGGCGGCGGCGTCGGGCCCGGTCAGCAGCGGTTCGGGCAGCCAGGGGCCGACGTAGGACTCGCGCCGGACCCGCGCCGACTTGAGCACGTTGTACGACGTCCGGGCGGACAGGGTCACCAGCCAGGCCCGCAGATCCCGCACCTCGGACAGGTCGGCGGCGGCGGCGCGCAACCAGACGTCCTGCGTCACGTCCTCGGCCTCGGCCACGGTGCCAAGGATCCGGTAGGCCGCCCCGAAGACCGCGGCGCGATGCGATTCCCAGTCGGCCTCCGCCAGCGTGCCGCTCAGCTCCACCCCGTGCCTCCCGCCCTCCCTCGGATCAGTGGTCGACCTCCGATCCTAGGCAGATCCCTGCCGCTCCCTTCCTGATGATCATCAGGAAGTGATTTTCCGCGTGTGCTACCGCTCTGCCCGCCCCACCGGCGGCGTCACGCCGTGACGTCCACCAGGACCTTGCCGACCGCGCCGCCCTCCACCGCCCGGTGCGCGTCGGCGGTGCGGTCGAGCGGAAAGCGGACCAGCGGCAGGCCGTGCTCCTCGCCGACCGGCAGCGCGCCGTCGCGGACGGCGGCGGCGACGTCCTCGACGGCCGCGGCGCGCGCCTCCTGACCAGCCGTGTAGAGCACCAGGAACTGGAAGCGCGTGTTCAGCACCATGTTCCGCACCACGTCCAGTTCGACCGGGTTGCCACCGTCGTTGGCGTAGGTCGAGATCGTGCCGCGCGTCCGCAGGACGGCGAGGTCCAGTGCGAGGTTCGCGCCCAGCGCCACCTCGGCGACGATGTCGACGCCGTCCGGGGCGATCTCGCGGATCTCGGCGGCCGGGTCGCCCCGGCGATAGTTGATCACGTGGTGGGCCCCGGCGGCGGTGGCCAGCCGGGCTTTCTCCGGGCCGCTGACCGTGGTGATCACGGTGGCGCCGGCCCATCGGGCGAGCTGGATCACCGCGTGCCCGACCGCCCCGGCCCCGCCCGCGGCGAGCACCACTCTGCCGTCGAGCGCCCCGGGCCGCAGCCGGCGCGGCCCGTCCTCGGCGACGGTGAGCGCGCGGTGCGCGGTCAGCGCGGGGACGCCGAGTGAGGCGCCGACGTCGAAACCGGCCTCGTCGGGCAGCGGCACGGCGAGATCGGCGGGCACGACGGTGAACTCGGCGGCGGTACCGGTGGGCCGCCCGGCAGCGGCCATGAACAGCCAGACCCGCTGACCGACCCGGCTCCGGTCGACACCCTCACCGACGGCGTCGATCGTGCCGGCGCCGTCGAGGTGCGGGGTGACCTCGGAGAAGTGCTTGGGGTGGCCGGCGCCGGAGCGCGCCTGCCAGTCGGCCGGGTTGACCCCGGACACGGCGACCCGGACGCGAACCTCGCCGGGGCCGGGCGCGGGCAGGTCACGCTCGACGAGCTGGAGAACGTCGGGGTCGCCGTTGTCGCGTCTGAAGGCGGACGGGTGGCCCGAAGGTGACAGCTTCGCCCGCTTCGCCACCATCCGGGAGACGACCTGCAACGGTGAGCCGTTCGGCATCGCCCTCTTCAGCCGGCGACAGCTCGACACCGCCCAGAAATACGACCTGCCGGAAGATCAGCGAGGTGGGGTGCACAAACTCCTCTGCGCCCCACTGGCCGCCCGGCCGCATCTGCGGTTCTGCACCACGCACATCACCGGCTCGGAGGCGGTGATCGGCGGGAGCAACATCAAGGAGCAGCAACTGGCGGCGGTGCGGGGCCACCTCCAGGAGCTCCACAACAATGGCGACACCGTGCTCATCGCCGGCGACTTCAACGCACGACCGGACGATGTGCGGCTCAACAGCTGGTACTCGTCAAGTCTCAACGTGCCGAACAACAGCGGCAACACCGGTGCGTACCGGGAGCTTGACGACCAGGACCCGGTATGCGTCGGCATCGGCGAGACCACGGTCAATGAGGTCAACGGCGACGGCGAGCCGATCGAAACCAAGCCCCCCCCTGCGACCAGCGCCCCAAGATAGACCTGCTCTTCGTCCGGGAGAGCGCCATCGCCGGCCCGTACACCGGTGACGCGCTGGGGAACGGCACGGCCTGCGACGGACCGTGTTCCGACCACCGCGTGACGATCGGCACGGTCCCGGTCCGCATCCCGCTCTGACGGCAGACCCGCGCCTGGCCCTCACCGGGGGCCCAACTGCCCGCGACCGGCCGGGCCAGGCGCCGGCCTGTGTCGTGAGCTCCGTGGAAGACCACCCTGGCCGCAGCACCTGCCGATCAACGAGCAATCCGCCATGGAGACCCCGCTCGGGTTCGCGCAAGTCCCCGCCGCTTCCATCGCCGCACCCGCCCGCCGCCGTACCGGTCTAGATCGCCGTTCTCGCCTGCTCGATCTGCCGCACGATGGCATGGGCACCATGCGCCTGTGCGATGGCGTACGCCTCGTCGAGTGTCGCGAGCGCGTCCGCCCGGCGGTCCTGGGCGGCGGCGATGTAGGCCAGCCCGACCATGTTGGCGGCCACGCCCGGCAGGGCCCCGACCTCCCGGAACAGCCGCGACGACTCCTCCAGCCGCTCGCGCGCCTCATCCAGCCGACCGGCCATGTGTGCCGCGATGCCCAAGTGCCGCAGAGCCTCGGACTGGGTCGGCTTGTCGCCGACCTGCGCCGCCAGCCGGCAGGACTGCTCCAGTTCCGGAACCGCGGTCTCGTTGTCACGCCGGATGACCTGATGCAAGCAGCCGATCCAGAACAACGCCTCGGCCTCGCCGCGCGCGTCGCCCAGCGCCCGGTACAGCTCGATCGCGCGCTGGAACAACGGCAGTTCAGCCGGGTCCTCGACGGGTGACGAGCCGGCGCCGGCGCGCTCGTCGAGAAACCGCGCATGCAGGATCCGCCCACGGGCCAACGCGACATCGGCCTCCACCGCGTCCAGGCCCCGTTCGGCCTCGGTCAGCACGCCGGCGTCGCCGCTGAACACTGCCTGTTCATAGAGCGTCCTGGCCCGTTCGATCCGGTCTTCGGCGCTCATCGCCGCCCCCGCCCTGGCATCGCCACTACGCGCTGGATCGGCAGTAGAGTACTCCGGCCCACGATCGCCATGTGGACGTCCCGGAGATCAGGCGCCTGCTCGCCGCCGCTCCTCGACGTGCGTACCCGCCCGGTCACACCGAACGCCGCTGGGAGCCGGTATATGTACAAGAGTCGTTGTGCAATGATTCTTGTACATCTACGCTCCTCGCTGTGCCCGACGACAACCATGCGATCACCGACTCCCGGGTCCTGGCGGCCATGGCGCACCCCGTGCGCCGTCGCCTCCTCGACCTGCTGAAACTCAACGGCCCCTGCACCGCCAGCACCCTGTCCGAACAGACCGGGGAAGCGGTCGGCAACGTCAGCCACCACCTGCGCGCCCTGGCAGCCGCCGGACTGATCGAGGAGGCGCCGGAGCTGGCCCGCGACCGGCGCGAACGCTGGTGGCGCCGGACCACTCCCACGCTCTGCTGGTCCTCCACCGACTTCGCCGACGACGCCGCGGGTGAGGCGGTGGCGCGGGCCGTCGAATCGCTCAACCTGGAGCGGCAGACCGGCCACGTGCGCCGCTGGGCGGACCAGCCCCAGTCCGAGCAGGAACGCTGGCCGCTCGGGCCGTTCTCGGCCGAGGCCTGGATCCGTGTCACCGACGAAGAGCTGGCCGAATACGCCGCCGAGCTCAAAGCCGTGATGAACAGGTGGGCGGAGCGCGAGCTGCCGGACGACGGCCGGGAACGCGGCACCGTCTTCACCTTCGCCCGCGCGGTTCCGGGCCGGCCGTGACGATCACCGAGAAGACCCGGTTCGGGCTGCTGCGCCGGCGCGACTTCCGGCTGCTGTGGGTCGGGGAAAGCGTCAGCAGCCTGGGCAGCTCCGTCACCGGCGTCGCGCTGCCCCTGGTCGCGGTGACCGTGCTGGACGCGCCGCCGTTGGCGGTGGGTGTGCTGGCGGCGGCCGCCTGGCTGCCCTGGCTGCTCATCGGCCTGCCGGCGGGTGTCTGGGTGGACCGCCTCCCCCGCCGCCACGTGATGCTGGCCGCCGACTGGGCGTCGCTGGCGGCCTTCCTCAGCGTTCCGATCGCCGCCGCCCTCGGCCGGCTGACGATCGGCCAGCTGATCGTGGTCGCGCTGGCCGCGGGGACCGCCAAGGTGTTCTTCGCGACCGCCTACCGCGCGTACCTGCCGTTCCTGGTGGACGGGCCGGACCTGCTGGAGGCCAACGCCAAGCTCCAGGGCAGCGAGCAGGTGGCGAACCTGGCCGGCCCCGGCCTCGCCGGGCTGCTCGCCCAGCTCTTCTCGGCCGTCAGCGGCCTGATCGCCGACGCCGCCAGCTTCGCCGTCTCCGCCATCTGCCTCCTGCGCATCGAACGCCGCGAGACCCCCGTCCGCAGGCCCCGCCGGCGCCTGCGCGCCGAGATCCGCGACGGCCTGCTCCTGGTCGCCCGCGATCCGCTGCTCCGCGGCAACACGTTGTACGGCTGCGCGGCCAACCTGGCCCTGACCGGTTACACGTCGTTGACCGTGCTCTTCCTGGTCGACGACGTCGGGATGGGCGCGGGCCAGACCGGCCTGCTGATCGCGGCCACCAGCCTGGGCGGCATCGTGGGCGCCATGGTCGCGCGCCCGATGGCGGCGCGGTTCGGCAGCGCGCGGGCCGTCCTGCTCGGCAAAGCCGGCCTGGCCCCCACCGGCCTGCTGATCCCGCTGGCGGATCGCGGCGCCGGGCTGGCGCTGTTCGTCCTGGGTGGCGTGATGATCGTCGCGGGGGTCGTGGCGGGCAACGTGGTCTTCTCCGGTTTCGTCCAGACGTACGTGCCGGGCGAGCTGATGGGGCGGGTGACGTCCAGCGTGCAGATGGTCAACTTCGGCGCGATGCCGCTGGGCGGCGTCCTGGCCGGGGCACTGGCCGGTGCGCTCGGGGTGCGCACAGCGCTGTGGGTGATGCTGATCGGGTTCGCGCTGAGCGGCCTGATCCTGCTCGCAAGCCCTCTGCGCCACCTGCGCGACCTGCCCTCCGGCCGGCTGGACACCGCGGGCCGCGAGGACCTCCTGGGCGTGTGAGCCCGGGCCCCGAGTCAGCCGGGCCACCCCGTCAGAGGGTTTCCGCCACGAGGTCGAGGTACTCGATGATCCGGACCGTGTCCGCTGACCGCCCTGGTGCCGCGAGGGCCGTTGTGGCGCGGCCGGCGAGGCGCGGGGCCGGGGGCCCGCTGTTCGTGACGCTCATCGGAGGGATGATCACCCGGCGGAGCCGGGGATGCAAGCCCGCCCGGTCGCCGCGTCGGCGTAGCGGCGGGCCAGGTGGGCGAAGGCGTCCTTGAGCTCGGGCGGGCCGACGACCTCGATGTCGGCGTCGTACCTGCCGATGGCGGCGGCCAGGCCGGGCCAGGACCACGAGCCGAGGACGAGCCGGCAGCGGTTCGGGCCGAGCTCCTCGACGACGCCGTCGCGGGTGTGGCGGGACACTTCGGCGGCGGGCAGGTGGAGGATCACCTCGCCGCGGCAGGGCCAGTCGCCGGAGCCGTCGGAGCCCCGGAACCGGGCGGCCACGAAGGCGGCCACCTCGCCTCCGGGCAGCTCGCGCGGGGTGAAGCGGGGACCGGTAGGGGTGCGCGGGGCGATCCGGTCGGCGCGGAAGGTGCGCCAGTCCTCGCGGTCGAGGTCCCAGGCGACGAGGTACCAGCGCCCGCCCCAGGTGACGAGATGATGCGGCTGCACCCGGCGCGCCGGGGCCGGCACGCCGTTGCCGTCCGGCCCCGGCGGGGACGCGGGGGCGTAGTCGAAGCGCAGCACCTCGCGGGCGTGGACGGCGGCGCCGAGTGCCGTGAGCACGCCGCTGTCGGCCTGTGCGTCCGGCCGGACCGCGGGCCGCTCGACCGCGGTGACCTGGAGGGTGTCGATCCGGCGGCGCAGCCGTGCCGGCATGACCTGCCGGACGGTGTTCAGCGCCCGCGCCGCGGCTTCCTCGATGCCGGCACCGGTGGTGGTGGCGATCTGGAGCGCGATGGCCAGGGCGACGGCCTGCTCGTCGTCGAACAGCAACGGGGGCAGCTCCGTTCCGGCGTCGAGCCGGTACCCGCCGTCCGGCCCCTTGAAGGCCACGATGGGATAGCCGAGCTCACGCAGGCGGTCGACGTCACGGCGTACGGTGCGTGGGCTGATGTCCAGCCGCTCGGCCAGCAGCGCCCCCGGCCAGTCGCGGCGCGCCTGGAGCAGCGAGAGCAGCGCCAGGAGTCGCGCTGAGGTCTTCGGCATGATGCCCATGTTGCCCTGAGAAGCGGCCACTCCCTGGCCTCTTCACCTGTGACTGTGGTCGCGTGCCAGTCAACGACAACAACCTGAAGGGCCCGAACGACGTGACCGCCACCACCACGCCCCCGTCCGCTCTCGACGCCGAGCGGGCCGACCTGCTCGCCGCCCTGGCGGCCGCGCGCGCCGCCCTCGTCCACACCGTCCGCGGGCTCGGCGACGAGCAGCTCGGCGAGCGGCCGACGGTCAGCGAGCTGTGCCTGGGCGGGCTGATCAAGCACGTCGCGTCCATGGAGGAAGGGTGGATGCGGTTCGTGGTCGAGGGCCCGTCGGGGATGCGCTTCGACCTGCCCGAGGGCGTCACCTGGGCCGACCTCGCGGCCGGTACCGCACGCGAGGTCCCGCAGTGGGCGATCGACCACCAGAACGACCTCCGGATGCTGCCCGGCGAGACGTCGGCCGGGATCCTCGCGCGTTACGAGCGGGTCGCCGCCCGCAGCGAGGAGATCATCGCCGCCGTCCCCGACCTGTCGGCGACGCACCCGATGCCGGAGGCCCCCTGGAACGAGCCGGGAGCGGTGCGCAGCGTGCGCCGGGTGCTGATGCACGTCATCGCCGAGACCGCCCAGCACGCCGGTCACGCCGACATCCTGCGCGAGACGCTCGACGGTCAGAGATCCAGCTGAGCGGCGCCGCCCTGCGGGGATTGCCGGCCGGCAGGAGCGGGCCGCGCTCCAGTCACTCTGACGTGCCGCCGCGAGCCCCTCGGCGATCTGCCATGATGCAACCGCACATGGTGATCATCGAGGAGTTTCGCCCATGGACCGGAGACGTTTTCTCGCCCTGACCGGCGCCGCCGCGGTAGGCGCCGGTCTGGCCACTGTGGACCTCGGCTCCGCGGCGCAGGCCGCCGGTTACCCGGTCGCCGACGGCGGCGTCCCCGCCGAGGCGCACACGAAGACGGGCGAGCTGGCGCCGTACGGCATCACGGCGTTCGCGTTCACGCCGGCCAACGGCTGGGTGGTCGTCACCCAGGACGGCCGTTACTTCGCCCGCGGCATCCCGGACGCCTGCTTCGCCGAGCTCGGCCGGATGATCGGCAACGGCACGAAGATCCACTGCGTGGCGTTCCCGCCCGAGGGCGGCGACAGGTGGGTCATCACCGGCGACAAGGGGATGTCCGCCCGAGGGCTCCCCGACGAGTGTCACCAGCGCCTCACCGCCTGCTACGACGCCGGACTCCAGGTCGTCGACGTCGCCTTCCCGCCCGCGGGCGGCAACCGCTGGGTGGTGGCCGACACCAAGGGCCACTACGCCCGGGGCATCGACGACGAGTGCTACCAGATGATGCGCAACCTCACGCAGGGCGGGCGCCGCGTGACCCGCGTCGCCTTCCCCAAGGCGGGCGGGTGGGTGGTGGTCGCGCAGGACGAGTTCCACGCGCGCGGCATCGACGACGCCTGCTTCCAGCAGCTGAACGACCTCGCCGGGAACGGCTGGCAGCTGCACAACCTGGCCTTCTCCCCCACCGGCGGCTGGTCGGTGAGCTCGCGTGGCAAGGTGCCG
This sequence comes from Nonomuraea sp. NPDC050733, assembly GCF_040654215.1. Lineage (NCBI taxonomy): Bacteria > Bacillati > Actinomycetota > Actinomycetes > Streptosporangiales > Streptosporangiaceae > Nonomuraea > Nonomuraea sp. NPDC050733. The sequence goes on from NZ_JBFAHO010000053.1 coordinate 49,283, forward strand.
GTGCTGCCCGCGGACCGGGTCCGCCAGGTCGAGAACGCGGTGGGCGGCGCGACCATCTGGCAGCGGATGAGCGCGTGGAAGACGCCCGGAGTGGCGATCGCGGTGGTGGTCGGCAACAAGATCGCCTGGTCCACCGGGTACGGCTGGCTGGAGGCGGGCAGCGGCGCCGCCGCCCATCCCGAGACCGCGTTCCAGGCCGCCTCGATCAGCAAGGCCGTGGCCTCCGTCGGCGTCATGCGGCTCATGCAGACGCTCAAGCGGCCCCTGACCAGCGACATCCGCCCCTACCTGGGATGGACCCTGCCGCGCCGCTCGTGCGTCCCGGCGACCGGGGTGCCGACGGTCGACCGCGTACTGACGCATCGGGCCGGTGTCATCGGGCGCGGCTCCACCTCCCCGGCGGGGGTGTGCTCCGGCTTCGACGCCGGCGGGGGCGGGTTCGCCGGGTACGGCCCCGGCGCGACCGTCCCGTCCCTGCTCCAGGTCATGAACGGCGAGGGCAACTCGCCGGCGATCGAGCTCACCACCGCCCCCGGGGCCGGGTTCCACTACTCCGGCGCGGGCTTCGTGCTGCTCCAGCGGATGGTGGAGCAGCAGAGCGGCCTGCCGCTGGCGCAGTACATGGACAAGGAGGTGTTCGCGCCGCTCGGCATGAAGACCAGCTCGTACGCGCTGTCGCCCGGGTTCGAGCTGGCCGCCGGGCACACCGCCGCCGGCGCGGTGATCCCCGGCAGGCGCAACCGCTACCCCGAGTCGGCCGCCGCGGGCCTCTACACGAACGTTCTCGACCTGTGCCGTCTCGTGTCCTACCTCAACCGGGCGTGGACCGCCTCCGGCGACATCGCCGGCCCGCTCAGCAGGGCCTCCGTGCGCACGCTGCTCAGCGCGGGGCCCGAGCCCACCATGGGCCGGGGGTTCTTCATCGCCGGCGCCGGCACGAAGAGCTTCTCCTACACCCACGACGGCTCCAACTACGGCTTCAAGTCCGTCGTCAAGGGCTATCCGGAGCTCGGCGCCGGCTACGCCGTCCTGGCCAACGGCAACAACATGAGCCTGGTCAACGAGATCGCCTCGGCCATCAGATCGGTCTACGGCTGGGCCTGACCGGTTCAGGGCTGCTTGGCCGGCATCACGATGATCTCGGGGAGGTTGACGTGGCGTGGCCGGCCGACGGTGAAGGCGATGATCTGCGCCACGTCCTCGGGGGCGAGCGGGTCGATCCGCGTCTTCATGTCCTCGGCCCAGGCGGTCCCCAGCTCGGAGCCGGACAGCAGCTCGGTGACGACCATCCCCGGCTGGACGTCGGTGACCCGCACGTTGTGCGGCGCGAGCTCCAGCCTGAGGTGCCTGGACAGGTGGGTGACGGCCGCCTTCGTGGCCGCGTACACGGCGGTGCCGAACTCCACCCGGCTCGCCGCGACGGACGAGACGTTGACGAGGTCGGCGGCGCCGCCGGCGGACGCGGCTTCGAGCAGGTCCGGCAGCAAGGCACGGGAGAGGCGGAGCAGTCCGGTGAGGTTCAGCTCGATCTGGCGCTCCCCCTCGTCCACCGGGCCGTCCGTCAGCGTGCCGGGCGACAGGATTCCCGCCGCGTTCACCACCAGGTCCACGCCGCCCAGCTCCCTGGCGGCCAGCCGGGCGCCGGCCTCGATCGCGTCCGGCTCGGCTCCGGCCAGGTCGAGGGGGATCGGCACGGCCCGGCCGCCCGCGTTCTCGATCTCCTCGCGCAGGGCGTCGAGCCGGTCCCGGCGGCGGGCGACCAGGGCGACCCGCGCGCCCTGCGCCGCCAGCAGCGTGGCGGTGGCGGCTCCGATGCCGGACGAGGCCCCGGTCACGACCGCGCGCCGACCGGCGAGGGGGGACAGAACAGTCATTGCTTTACTCCAGTGCTCGACATCTCCTGTGTTCGGCACAATGCTCCGGCCTCCGTACGGGGACAGCCAGGACCTTGGTGAGGGTGGTACTGGCAGGGTCAGGGCAACCCGAGTGAAATGTCCGATACTGGGGGCGTGGACATGGATCGAGAGTTGGGCGGGTTCCTCCGCTCGCGCCGGGCACGCGTGCGGCCCGAGGACGCCGGGCTTCCCATCTACGGGGAGCGCCGCAGGGTCGCGGGCCTTCGCCGCGAGGAGGTGGCCCTGCTCGCCGGGGTGAGTGTGCCGTACTACGTGCGCCTGGAGCAGGGGCGTGCCACCAACGTCTCCGACGAGATCCTCGACGCGATCGCCCGCGCGTTGCGGCTGGACGAGGCCGAGCAGGCTCACCTGCGCAACGTGGCCCGCCCGGTGCGCCGGCCCCGTACGGTGCGAAGGCCGTCGCAGCGTGTGCGGCCCACGATCCAGCGGCTCCTCGACGCGCACGGGTGTCCCGCGTTCCTCATCGGCCGCCGCAGCGAGCTGCTGGCCGCCAACCGTCTGGCCGCCCTGCTCCTGTTCGGCGACCGCGGTACGGCGGAGGAGGGTCTCAACTGCGCGCGCCTGGTGTTCCTCGACGACGCCGTGCGAGCCCTGTACCTCAACTGGGAGGACAAGGCACGCGAGACGGTGGCCTTCCTGCGGCTCGACGCCGGCCGCCACCCCGACGACCAGGAGCTCGCCACGCTGATCGGCGAGCTGTCGATGCGCAGCTCCGACTTCCGCCGCCTGTGGGCGGAGCACGACGTCAGGGAACGCTCGAACGGCAGGGTCCACCTGGATCACCCGCTCGTCGGCGAGCTCGTCCTGGACTACGAGAGCCTGCGGGTCGGCGACGATCCCGACCAGGTGCTGGTGACCTACCTGGCGGAGCCGGACTCGCCCAGCGACGCGGCACTCCGCTTCCTGGCCAGCTGGCACGGCGAGCACCCGGCACCATCGGAGAGCCCGGTGACGAGGTCGGCTGGGAGCTGAGGGGTTCCTCGCCGAAGGTGCTGTACGTCGACGAGGGTCCTGACCTCAGCCGGGGTCGCCGCAGCGGCTGTTTCATACGATGATCGCTGCATGTCCTCCCGCGCGTCCGCCACGCTGGCGGGCTTGGTCCTGGCCGTCCTGGTCGCCGGGTGCTCCGATCCGGCCGCCGACCGGGTGTCGCTCGTCAGCGCGCCCCAGCCAACGGCATCCCCGCAACAGCCGTCGTCCACGGTGCACCTGCCGCAGCCGTCGTCCATCAGGTCGAAGGCAGGGGACCGCTCCCTTTAGGGAGCGGGGGAATGCCGAGCGGGAAGGCGCTCCAGCGCCTGAGTGTGCCTTAAGTCGCAGGCTCGTGCGGGTTCCGGCGAATACTGGGTGTTCTGAGAACTCGATGGTCATACTGATCGTGTGTCTGGTCAGGTGTCATACGTGGCCAACCAGTTCAAGGGCTGTACCTCCCACCACCTGCGGGCCGAGTTTGCGCACCTGCCCTCCCGGCTGCCGACCTTGTGGTCGCGCTCGTACTTTGTGGCGAGTGTGGGCGCAGTCGGCGCGGCCACGGTCCAGCGCTACATCCAGACCCAGTACGAGCGCGCCCCCAAGGCCAAGAGCGGGGGCGAGGATGCGTAGGTCGTTCAAGTTCCTGCTGCGGCCGACCCGGCACCAGGAGATCACGCTGACG
>NZ_JBFAHO010000054.1:0-48767 GCF_040654215.1 Nonomuraea sp. NPDC050733
GGGCAGTGCTGCTTCATCATGAAGGCCGGCAGCGCCACCTCGATCACCGAGTTCGACGCGTGGATGCTGCGCGACTGGTGGCGCCACCTGAAGAGTCGCTATGGCTACTAGAGTCACGGCAGTCCTCTGCCTCCTCCTCGCGCTCCTCGTAGCCCCCGCCGCCCACGCGGCCACCAAGACCGTGTACATCCCGTCGCGCTGGGCCAGCACCGGCGAGGTGCCGTGGGTCAGCTCCCGTACCAAGGAGTCGGCGAACTTCATCCTGCTGTGGGGCGACCGGTCGGGCACCGACCCCAGGTCGGCCCCCTCGCCGTACCGGTTCGACCCCGACAACATGCTCTCCCAGCTGGAGAGCCTCTACTCCTTCTACGTGAACACCATGAAGTTCACGCCCGAGACCGGCCTGCTGGCCCAGTACAAGATCATCGTCATCGTCACCACGACCTGGTCGAACGCGCCGCTCGACGCCTGGGCCACGGGCGGCTCCACCGACGGCAAGGTCGGCGTCATCAACATCGCCCCCGGCGCCGCGCAGCCAGGGTCCTGGGGTCTGGCCCACGAGCTCGGCCATGTCTTCCAGAACTACACGTTCCTCGGCAGGCCCGGCTACGGGCTGACCCACCCGAGCGCCGGGACGTTCTGGGAGGCCGGCGCCGAGTTCATGGCCATGCAGGTCTACCCCAAGACCGCCGCGGGCGACCTGACGAGGTTCATCCGCACCGAGAACCTCGCCTACAGCAGCAGCCGGCACCACTACGGGGCCTGGATGCTCCTGCAGTACATCAAGGACCGCGACGGCCTGGCCATGTTCAACCGCATCTGGAACGAGGCCCGCAACACCGAGCACCCGCTGGAGGTCTACCGCCGCATCTCGGGCATCGACCAGGCCGAGCTGAACCGGCGCGTCGGTGAGTACGCCCAGCACAACGTCACCTGGGACTACTCCAACCGGGCCGACGTCATGCCGTTCATCAACCGTCTGTACCCGTTCGTCACGGCCTACAACGGGGTGGCGGTGGAGCCCGTCAACGCCGCCGCCGGCCACTTCCGCATCTCCGACGCCCTCGCCCCGTCCGACTACGGCTACAACAAGATCCGCCTCGTCCCCAGCAGTGACGGCGCCCTCATCCGGATGCGCTTCAGGGGCCACGTCAACAGCGCGGCGCAGTCGGGCTGGTCGTACGGGTTCGTCGCGGTCAAGAACGGCGTCCCCCGTTACGGCCCCGTCACCAGCTCACCCAACGGCGAGGTGACCTTCCAGACCCAGCCGGGCGAGAAGGACGTCTACCTCGTGGTCGTCGGCGCCCCGGCGGCCGTGCACAAGTACGCCTTCCTCGACGGCTATCCGCGCAACTACCGCTACCCGTACCAGTTCCGCCTCCAGGGCGCCACGCCATGGGGATACGAGCCTGGTCACGTGCGTCCGGCCGCGCCGGGCAACGGCCACTGGCACTCCAACGGCGGCGGCTGGGTGGACAACCGGGCCAACGTGGCCGCCACCGCCTACGTCGGGCCCCGGGCCGCCGTCTACGGCAACAGCACGGTCAGCGGCAATGCTCGCGTCGAGGACCTGGCCTGGGTCAACAGCGGCGCCACCGTCACCGGCAACGCCGTGGTGAAGAACAGCGCCCTGGTCCAGGGAGGGGCCAACCTCAGCGGCAGCGTGGTCATCGGCGGCGACGCCGAGCCCGCCACGGCCTGCGGCTCGGGGACGTACCTGATGTTCAGTCCCGACCGCCGCTGCGACGGAGGCGCCGGCGAGGCCGACGTGAACCCGGCGCACCCGATCTTCAGCGACAGCGACCTCGCCTTCGGCGGCGGAGCGCCGAACTGACCTGACCCTCGACCCCGTGGCAGGGTCGCGGACGGGGGCCCGTCCGCGACCCTGGTGCGCCGCACCCCTCGCCACCTGGAGATATATTCGCCGCGGCTCGGGTACAGGACCGGATGCCGCCCCTTACGGGGTGCGCGTCCGTGTCTTCGACCGGAGGTGCCCATGGATCCGTCGCGTCAGGAGACCGGTGAGGTCACCGGTACCAAGGACAAGGACTACAACCTGATCTGGTTCGTCGAGAAGTGCCTCAGCAACGCGCTGCGGCTGGAGAGCTACATCGCCGACGCCGAACGGGCCGGCGACTCCGAGCTGGCGGACTTCTTCCGCAGAGCCCAGGCCGAGAGCCGCAAGGGCGCCGAGCAGGGCAAGGAGCACCTGCGCCGGCGGCTGGCCGGCTGACTTCGACCGGGTGACTCTGGCCGGCCTCTTCTCAGGACGGCCTCTCCTCAGGACGGCCTCTCCTCAGGACGGCCTCTCCTCAGGACGAGGTGATGGCCTCGATCGCCGGTCGGGGCGCCCGTCCGAGCAGCGCGCGCAGCTCGCCGCCCGTACGGCCGAGGAAGCCCGCGGCGATGGCGGAGTAGGTGCCGACCAGCATCGGCACCTGGAACGCCTCGACGCCGAGGGCGGTGACGCCGGCGCGGGCCTCGGCCAGCGTCCCGGGCTCGTACACGACGTGCTCGCCGTACGCCCGGGCCAGGTCGGCGCCGCCGACGGCGTGCTCGCCGACGAGCTCGTGGACGCGGCCCGCGTGGGCGGGCGCCTCGGTGACGACGAGCGCGGCGGCCTCGGCCAGGTCGGCGCGGGCCACGACGGCCGCCCGCCCGTCGCCCAGCGGCGCGGTGACCCTGCCGTCCGGCGACGGCGTCGTGAGCAGGGCCAGCAGCTCCGCGTAGAGGCCGTTGCGCAGGATCGTCCAGGTCAGCGCGCTGTCGCGCAGCCGGCGCTCGGTCCAGCGGTGCGGCAGCGCGTACGGCAGGTGGTCGCCGTCCGCGGTCAGGCTGGTGTAGACGACGTGGCCGACGCCGGCCTTCTCCGCCGCGGCGATCGCGGCCTCGTGGCGGGCGATGACGGTGTCGTCCTCGCCGTAGCCCGCGGAGATCAGCAGCAGCACGTCGACGCCCGCGAAGCCCTCGGCGAGCGTGTCCGGGGCGTCGAAGTCGACCCGGCGGACGGGCAGCGTCCCCCCGGCACGCTCGGGCGCGCGGGTGCCCAGGATCACGTCGTCCCGGCCGGACAGCCTTTCGGCGACGAGCGTGCCCAGCGCGCCGGTGGCGCCGGTGACCAGAATCATCGAAGTTCTCCCTGGCAGTAGGTTCTTCTTGGTAACCACGACCATGCTGCGGGTCCGGGCCGCGCGGCGGAAGGAGGCACTTCGATGTCAGTGGGGCACACGGCGGTAACCACCCAGCCCGTGGTCACGTGCGGGGGAGAGCGCGAGGACTGCGGCATACGCGAGGTTCTCGACCGGATCGGCGACAAGTGGTCGGTGCTGGTCGTCGTCGAGCTGGCGCAGGGGGTGCGTCGCTTCCGTCAGCTCCAGCGCGCGGTCCCGGGCATCTCACAACGCATGCTGACGCTCACCGTACGGCGGCTGGAGCGCGACGGAATGATCACGCGCACCGTCCATCCGACCATCCCGCCGCAGGTCGAGTACGCCCTGACGCCGATGGGCCACAGCCTGACCCACCTGGTCAGGACCCTGGCCGACTGGTCGGCGGAGCACCGCGACGCCATCGCGCTGGCTCGCCGCGACTGGGACGAGCTGAACCCCGGCTCCGGCGTGCGCTGACTGCGCTCGGGCCATGCGCGCCGGCCATGCGCCCGCCATGCGCTCCGGCCGCATGGGCGGGCGTCCGCGCGAGCCTAGCCGCGCAGCAGCGACTCCCGCCTGGCCAGCAGCTGCGAGTGCTCGGCCGACAGCTCGACAGTGCGGGACCGCAGGTGCGCGCCCATGTCCTGGACCCACTGGGCCGTCCTGGCGACTTCGGCGCGGGTGTTCGCGATGCGCTGATGCTTGAGCAGGTCGGTGATGATGTTGTCGAAGAACGTGTCGACGAACCACCGCGTGTCCACCTTGGGCAGGAGCGGACGTGCGGAGACGCCGACGTCGGCCAGCTCGCGGGAGAAGACGTCCAGGGCTCGCTGGGCGTGCCAGGCGGCCTGGTCGGCGGTGCGTAACTGGCCGTGCTCGATGGCGTCGGCGAACAGGCCGCCGCCGAGCATGTCCCAGGTGGAGGCGCTCCTGGCCGAGCTCAGATGGCGCAGCACCTGACGGAGCGCCTCATGCGCCGCCTGTCCGGCCTGCCGCGCCTCCGCGTGCTCACGCAGGTCCGCCGCCACCCGGTCCAGGGCGGCGCCGAGGTCGGCCAACTCCCTGGCGCGGGCGTCACCGCTGCCGGCGATCTGCCGCTCCTTCTCGGCCAGCAACGCCGCGTACTCCTCCGGGGCCGCCGCGAGCCCGGCCAGCTCCGCCTCGGCGGCGCGCGCGTCCTCCTCAAGCCGGGCCAGTCGAGCCCGGTGCCCCTCGACCCGCTGCCGGGCGGCGACCGCCTCGGCACGCTCGCGGTCCAGCCGCTCCGCGCGGTCGCCCAGCAGCCGGGCCAGGACGGCCGACAGCCCGCCTTCCAGGCGGGTGACGTCGTTCTCCTCCTTGGACAGCTCCTGCTCCAGGCCGGCCAGGGTACGGCGGGCGTCCTGGATCTGCTCCGCCGTCGCCTCACACAGCCGCCGCAGCTGATCCGCCCGGTGCACGCGGGCGGCCGCGTCCCGCAGCCGCCCGTCACGATCAGGTGAGCTCGTCACACCTCGAAGGACGAACGAGATACCCCGGACGTTCCACATCTCCGGCCCGGGTCGCCCGGTAGAGCCGCGCCGCTGGGGAAGGTGCCGTTCCCGAGGCCCGGCGGGAACCGCGATGATCGCGGTTGGATGGTGCGGCGAAGGTCGACATGTGGGGAGTGCGGTGGATGTTCCGGTCGCTGAGCGGTTGTCGGAGGACGATCCGGTTGTGGAGTCGGTGCTGACGGCGAGCCGCGCGTTGGTGGGGGTGGCGGCGCGGTCGATCGCGGCGGCGGGCGGGGACGTGACGCTTCCGCAGTACCGGGTGCTGGTGGTGATCGCGGCGCGCGGCCCGCAGCGGCTGGCTACCTTGGCCGACGCGCTGGACGTGAGCCAGTCGACGGCGTCGCGGATGTGCGATCGGCTGGTGGCCAAGCGCCTGGTGCGACGCAGCCGGCCCGCTGACGACAGGCGGACGGTCAGCATCGCGCTCACACCGCAGGGACGGGCGCTGGTGGACGGGGTCACCCGGCATCGCCGCGGCGACCTGGCGCGGATCCTGGGCCAGTTGACGCAGGATCAGCGGGAGGCGGTGGTGGCGGCCCTGAGCGCGTTCGCCCAGGCGGCCGACGAGGAGGCGGTGCCCGACATCTGACGGACGTTCCTAGTGCTGGGCCGGTGCGCCGCCGGACGGTGCCGGCGGAGGCGTGGGACCGCGTCGGGCCGGCCGGGCCAGCTCGCTCAGCGCCTCCTCCAGGGTCGGCATCGCGGCGGCAGCCGTGGCTCCCGCGGCGTCTCCGCTCCCTCCGGCCACGATCAGCCGGCCGCCCGCCGCCGCTGCGTATCGCGCGGCGTCGGCCAGCAGGGCATGGCCAGCGGAGTCGATCTCATCGGTCCGCGCCACGTCCACCACGACGAGCGGCGGCATGCGCGCGGCCAGGGCTCGTACCAGAGGGCGCTCGAGCGTGCCCGAGGTGTCGGAGGTCAGCAGGCCGCTGAGCGTGAGGACGATCACCGGGCCCACGTTCCACTGCTGCACCCGCAGGGCGGAGCGGTCCGCTGGGAGCGGTTGGTTCCGGCTCACGGCTGCCCTTCGATCGCACGACGCTTACACGCCGACCAGACTTCCCGGCTCACCGTCAACGACCGTAGCAGATCCTTGCCCTGTGCAAGAAACTTCGGAGGCGCGAGGTCGACGGCGCGCCGGTCGGCGGCGGTGCTTCTGACGTGCGCGGTCAGCGGTTACCGTCGGCCTGGTGAGGGTGTTGGTCACCGGCTCGGCCGGATTCATCGGCAGCCATGTCGCCGAGACCGCCGAAGCGGCCGGCCATGAGGTCGTGCGGCTCGACCTGCGCGACGGGCACGACGTGCGCGACGCCGCCACCCTGGACCGGCTGCTTCCCGGCGTGGAGACGGTCGTGCACCACGCGGCCAAGGTCGGGCTCGGCGTGGACGTGCGCGACCTGCCCGCGTACGCCGCGGTGAACGTGTACGGCACCGCCGTGCTGCTGTCGGGCATGGCCCGGCACGGCATCGGCCGGCTGGTCCTGGCCTCCTCGATGGTCGTCTACGGCGAGGGGGCCTACGACTGCGCCGAGCACGGCCCGGTCCGGCCGGGTCCCCGTCGCCCGGACGACCTCCGCCGCGGGCGCTTCGAGCCGGCGTGCCCGCGCTGCGGCGCGGAGGTGCGCCGGGCGGCCATCGGTGAGGACGCCCCGCCCGATCCGCGCAACGCCTACGCCACCACCAAGCTCGCCCAGGAGCACCTGGCCGCGAGCTGGGCACGCGAGACCGGCGGGACGGCGGTGGCGCTCCGCTACCACAACGTGTACGGCCCGCGGATGCCCCGCGACACCCCGTACGCGGGCGTGGCCGCGATCTTTCGCTCCGCGCTGGAGGCGGATCGCGCCCCCCGGGTGTTCGAGGACGGCCGGCAGACCCGCGACTTCGTCCACGTGGCGGACGTGGCGCGGGCGAACCTGGCTGCGCTCAAGGCGGCACCGGACCCGGGACGCCTGACCGCCTACAACATCGCCAGCGGCTCCCCGCGGACCGTCGGGGAACTGGCCGCCGCCCTGGCGTCCGCGCGCGGAGGGCCGCGGCCGGTGACGACCGGCGAATACCGGCTCGGCGACGTCCGGCACATCGTCGCCGCCTCCCACCTGGCCAGGGCCGAGCTGGGCTTCCAGGCCGCGATCACCTTCGAGACGGGGATGAAGGAGCTGGCCACCGCCCCGCTGGACGCCCCATGATCCACGGACCGGCCGTCGACGTGGTGCTGCCCTGCCTGAACGAGGAAGCCGCCCTGCCGTGGGTCCTCGGGCGAATGCCGCCCGGCTTCGCCCCGATCGTGGTCGACAACGGCTCGACGGACGGTTCGGCCCGGCTGGCCGCCGAACTCGGCGCGCGGGTGGTCAGCGAGCCACGGCGCGGGTTCGGCGCCGCCTGTCACGCGGGGCTGCTGGCCTGCGTCGCGGACGTCGTGTGCTTCATGGACGCCGACGCCTCCCTCGACCCGCGCCGGCTGCCCGACGTGGCGGCCCCGGTCCTCGCCGGACGCAGCGACCTGGTGCTCGGGCGGCGCGTCCCGCAGCCGGGAGCGTCCTGGCCCGCGCACGCCCGGCTGGGCAACGCCGTGCTGGCCGCAATCCTGCGCCGCCGCACCGGGATCGGCCTGCGAGACCTCGGCCCGATGCGCGCCTGCCGGCGAGCCGGCCTCATCGATCTCGGGCTGACCGACCGCCGCTTCGGCTACCCGCTGGAGATGGTGCTGCGGGCCGCCGCGGCCGGCTGGCGGATCGACGAGGTCGACGTCGGCTACCTCCGGCGTCATGGCCGTTCCAAGGTCACCGGCACCGTACGCGGCACCCTGCGAGCCGTCGCCGACATGCGCCAGGTGATGCGCGACCAGAGCCTCACCCGACCACGAGCGTCGGGATGATGACCGCCAGCAGCAGGACGAGCGTCCACATGGCGGGCGCCGAGCCGAGTGTCTGCTCCCGCAGGGCGGCCGCCCGCTCGGCCGCGACCTGCCCGCGGGTCAGCCACCACGGGCTGCTCCGCTCCTCCAGCCTCTGGTAGCCGATCCCCAGGACGGCGCCGAAAACCAGGTGCGCGATCAGCGACGGGAACGCCGCCGCCAGGTCGGCGGCCTGCCACCGCGGGTGCCCGCTCACGAGGAACGGCAGCAGGGTCAGCGAGCCCAGGATCCACCACAGGAACCCGTACGAGACGCCCCAGCCGATCCCCGAGGCGGGGTCGAAGCTCCGGCCGCGGAACAGCAGCGCGTACGACACTCCGATCACCAGGCCGGTCGGGATCGCCAGGGGACCGCCGAAGGCCGCGGCGACGAGGCCGCCCGCCCCGCCGAGGACCGCGCCGTACCCGGCCGCCCGCGACGCGGAGACACCGAACCGGCCGGGCCGCAGCCGGCGGACGTCGTCCTCGAACAGCAGCCGCCGCAGCCCGCCCAGCCAGACGAAGATCACGCCCGTGCCGGAGCCCAGCAGCAGGTGGCCCGGCAGGCCGGGCAGGGCGCTCCGGACCGCCTCGATCGACCAGTCCAGCCGTCCGTCGGCCAGCAGCGGGGGCAGCGTGAGAACCAGGACGATCCACCAGGCGAAGCCGTACACCATCCCCCTGATCAGCGCGGGCCCCGGGCCGTCCGGTTGCCTGCCGAAGAGCAGGGCGTACCCCGCTCCGACGGCCGGGGACGCGAGCAGCAGCTCGTACGGGATCTCGCCCACCATGACGCCCAAGCCGAAGATCAGCGCGGCCGCGGCCAGCAGCCCCGCCGCCGCCCCCTTGACGACCACGGCGAACCCGATCCGGCCGGCCCCGCTCTGTGGCCGCCAGGCGTACACGGCGGCGGTGACCGCACCGTACGCCATGTGACCGAACAGGCTCGGAGCCAGGCTCTGCCCGCTGGAGAGATCCCAGGTGACGGGCCGGCCGAGCAGGATCGGCAGGAGCGTGAGCGGCCCCAGGAACCACCACATCGCGCCGTACACCAGCCCCCAGAACAGCAACTCCGGCGCCTCGGCACGCTGGCGCTCCACGAGCAGGCCGAACACGGCTCCGATGATCGCCGCGAACAGCATGTGCACGGCGAACCCGAGCGCGGCCGAGTCGGTGCGGACGATCGCGGCGACAGTCGGCAGGAAACCGACCTGGGCCATGACGACCCCGAAGACCAGCCCGCCGCCCAGCCCGGACACCGCCCCCCTGATCACTGGACGTCCCTCGGGAAGGCCAGGTCGGTGACGACCCGGAGCTTGTTCACCAGCCTCGGCAGCTTGGCTAGGTAGACCACCCGCCACAGGGCCCAGGCCGCGAAGCCTGACAGCCTGCGCCCCAGAAGCTCCGCGACGGCCGTCCGGTGCCCCAGCGCCACCAGCGTGCCGAGTGCCTGGTAGCGGAACTCGGCGGGCCGCCCGCCCGCCAGGACGGCGGCGATGTTGTCGGCCACGGCCCGGCCCTGCCGCTGCGCGTGCTGGGCCGTCGGCGGGTACGGCGCGCCGTCCGGGCCGGGAATCCGCGCACAGTCGCCGACCGTCCAGACCCCTGCCCGTCCGGGGACGCGCAGGCACGCGTCGGCGTCCGGCAGGCCGGCGCCGAGAGGATGCGGCCGGTTGCCCGCCGTCCAGACCAGCGTGCGCGTCCGGATCTCCTCGCCCCCGCGCAACTCGACGGCTTCGGGCCCGGCTCCGGCCACCCGCGTCCGCAGCCGGACGTCGATGCCCCTGCGGGCCAGCTTCTGGTGCGCGTACGCCCCGAGCGTGGCCGGCAGTTCGGGCAGGATCCGGTCGCCGCCGTGCAGGAGCACGAACCGGGGCTCGGCGGGGTGGATGCCGGGATAGCGGTGCAGCACCCCGTGCACCAGGTCGAACAGCTCGGCGACCAGCTCGGCCCCGGCGAACCCGCCCCCGGCCACCACGAACGTGAGCAGCTCCGCGCGTTCGCCGCCGCCCAGGTCGGCGCGTTCGAGCAGGTCGAGCACGTGGTCGCGCAGGCGGGTCGCGTCGCCGACGGTCTTCAACGTGTACGCGTGCTCGGCCAGTCCGGGCAGCCCGTGGAAGGACGGGATCGAGCCGACCGCCAGCACCAGCTGGTCATAGGGGACCATGGCCGCGCCGGTGAGCCGGACCTGGCGCTTTTCGGTGTCGATGCTCTCGGCGCGGGCGTGCACGAACGACGTCTGGGTGAGGGTGGCCCGGACCGGCACGCTGACGTGGCCGGCCTCCAGCGCGCCGCCGGCCACGCCCGCCAGCATCGGGGTGAACAGCAGCGCCGTGGAGTCGCTGACGAGCGTGACCTCGGCACGCAGCCCCCGAGCGATGAGCCGGTCCAGGCGCCGGGCCGCGCTCCATCCGCCGAAGCCGCCGCCCACGATGACGACGCGCGGCGCCGCCGTACCGGCCGTCGTGAGGGCCGGAGCGGTGGCCGGGACGGGCAGCCTGCTCAGCGCGGCGAACAGCAGGACGCCGGTGATCCCGCCCAGCAGCACCTCGCCCACCAGCGCCCGGAACGTCCCCGGTGTGATGGTCCACGTGGGAGAACCGCCGAGCAGGATGGGGAGCACCGTCAGCTGCCACGCCACCCAGCCGATGAGGCCCACGATCAGGCCACACGCGAAGGCGTTGGCCAGGTTGTACAGCCGGGCGCCGAAGAACCCGCCCAGGACGGCGCCCAGCACCGCGGCCTGGCCGACGAACAGCACCCCCTGGAGCAGGTCGACCATGCCGTTGACCGCCATGAGGGATGCGACCAGCACCCCGGCCGCCGCCCCGGCCGCCAGGCCGAGTGCCACGGTCCTGGTCCTGCAGCGAGGGGCGAGGGCGGCCAGGCCGACCGTGCCCAGGACGAGCAGCAGGTTGCGGCCGTAGTCCTGCGGCAGGATCGACGGGTTGTCCGCCCGCCTGCCGAGCGCGAGCACGGTGGGCAGAGTCGCCAGCGTCACCAGGCCCGCGACGATCAACGCGGCGCGCAGCCACCGGTCCGCCCGGCCCGCCAGGACGATCCCGGCGAGCAGCACCGCAGGCGCCAGGACGAGGTCGTGGGCCAGCAGGACGCCGCCGAACCACAGCGCCCAGCCGGACGGGTTGCTGTCCAGCACGATCCCGGTCAGGCCGAGGACGACGAGAGCGCAGCCGAGCGCGTAACCGGCCCACCTCACGAGCCCCGCACCGTGCTTCATGAGACCCGCGCCGCCCTTCATGAGACCCGCGCCGCCCTTCATGAGACCCGCGCCGCCGCTCATGAGACCCTCACCGTCGCGACCCACTTGGTCTGCATGACGCCCGGCCGGTTGGGCGCGATCAGCCGGACGGGGTAGCCATGGTCGGCGTCGAGCGTCCGTCCGTTGATCTTCAGGGCGAGCAGGGTCAGCGGGTCGTTCCAGTGCGGTGGCCGCACCTCGCTGGTGCGGTAGTAGCCGACGCGTTCGAGCGACTCCACTGTCAGGAACGCCTCCGGCGAGCCTCCCGCGCGCCGGACGAGGTCGCGCAGCCGGACCCCCGTCCATTCGCAGCCCACGCTCCAGCCCTCCACGCACGAGATCGGCAGCCGGACCGTGTGCTGCGGCAGCCGCAGCAGCTCGGCGTAGCTGAGCGACAGCTCCGTGCGGACCGCTCCTGTCACGACCAGCCGGTACGCAGGGTCGCGGACCACCTCGGTGACTCCGGCGGCGACCGACGACCGGTTGACCGGCACGCCCTGTGGCCCGACACGGGGATTGCGCGGAGCCAGGACGGCCAGCTGCCCCAGCGGGGTGACGGCCTCGCCCACGGTGACGAGCGCGGCCAGGCCCGAGGCTGCGGCCACGGTGGTGAGGAACCGGCGCCGGCCGGGGTCCTCGACACGGGGCCACGCGTGCCGGCGGATCTTGGCCCACTCGTTGACGACGTGGACGATGAGCGCGCCGTACACGATGAAGGCGGTCCAGTAGTGCGCCTGGATGAAACCGAACGGCCACAGGTACGTGTAGGCGATGTTCATGAGCCCCGTGACCAGCTGGAACAGCGACCCGGCCACGAGCAGCAGGACGAACAGGCGCTCGGCGGCGTGCCCGGCCGAACGCAGCGGCGGCCACTGCCACAGCTTGGGGTAGACCGTCCACAGCTTGGCCAGCAGCAGCGGAACCGTGGCGATGCCGCTGATGACGTGCACGCCCTGCGTGACGCGGTAGAGATTCACCGGCCGTGACGGCCACAGCAGCCAGGGGGGCGGATGCTGCGTGAAGTGGCTGAACAGCCCGGTCGCGAAGGCGACCGTGAAGCTGATCCCCAGCCACATGCCGAGCTTCGCGGCGACCTGCTCCGACCGCAGCCGGCTGGAGAACCGGTCGGACACCTTGGCGGCCATCGTCTGGAGAGTCATGGCTGCGCTCCTCCTCGTGTCAGTGCGGGGGAACGATGTGACCGGCGTACGGCCCAGCCGGCTCCGACCGCCAGCGCCGCCGCCGCGTAGGCCGCCGTGGCCGGGCCGGACAGGTAGGCGACCGCTCCGGCCGCCGCCACAGTCAGCCATTCCCACCTGCCGTCCATGGCCACCATCGCGACCACCAGCAGCGCGTACCAGGAGTACGCCGGTGTGAACAGCAACAACAGCGACCCGGTGACCAGCAGCGCCCCGGCCCAGGGCCGCTCGGGGTCCCCCGCGCGCAGCACGTACAGGACGACCAGCCCCAGCAGCAGGATCGCGGCGAACGGCGCCCACGCGTCGGGCACCACGAGCCGCACCAACCCGTACCGGCCCTTGGCCGAGGGGTCGGCGTACTCCTCCTCCTGGACGTACCCGAACAGGTAGCCCAGCACCGAGCCCCGCGAGAGGAGCGCGTACGGCAGGTACGCCGCCATGACCACCAGCGCGGCCGGCACCATGACGACGAGACACCGCCGCCACGCCATCCCGTGCCTGAGCACGCCCGACAGGGCGCCGGGCAACGCGGTGGCGGGCAGCAGCTTGGCCGCGACCGCGGCGCCGAGCAGCGCCCCCCGGCCCCGCCCCTTGGCCACGCAGAACGCCAGCACCACCAGCAGCACGCCCAGGACGTCGACGTGCGCGTTGTTCACCGCTTCGACCGGCACGGCCGGGCACCAGCCCCAGTAGGCGGCGGTCCGCACGTCGCTCCACCGGCACAGCGCGAGCAGCACGGCGATCGCCATCAGCGCGCCCCCGAGCTGGAGGACCTTGTGCCGCGACCCCTCGGGCGAGAGCCAGTGCACCAGCACGAAGTAGCCCTGGGCGACCGGCGGATAGATCGTGTGCACGGCGGGCCGGTTCATCCGGGTGCACGCTCCGTCCCCGAGCGGAGCGAGCCGGGGCGCCGCGCAGTCGCCGGGGAAGAGCCAGTCATCCCGGAGGAAGGCCAGCTCCGGGTCCGCGGGGGCGTGGTCGTAGGGGGAGATGCCCGCCGCCTGCACCCGGCCGTCCCACGCGTAACGGTAGGAATCGGTGCTGGTGCTCGGCGGTGCCACCAGGCCGGTGGCGGTCACGGCGATGCCCCCGGCCACGACCAGGCCGGTGAGACGGCCTGCCGGCAGCGTCCGCGCCACCCACAGGGCGGCGGCGAACAGTGCCCACCCGGCCAGATACCAGCCGAGCAGGCCGGAGCCGCCGAGCGCCATCCTGACGAGGACGGCGACCAGGGCCGACAGTATCGCGACGGCGCACGTCATGCGCCCACCGGCGCCGTACCTGCTCACGCCGTCGAGCCTTTCACCATCGGAGCGGGTCGATGGGCTCCGCGGCACGAACGTCCGGAGTCTGTAAGAACTCCGCACGACTACCGCGAGGTCGGCCGACACATTCCCTTCGTACGATTCACACCCCGGACCA
This sequence comes from Nonomuraea sp. NPDC050733, assembly GCF_040654215.1. NCBI lineage: Bacteria > Bacillati > Actinomycetota > Actinomycetes > Streptosporangiales > Streptosporangiaceae > Nonomuraea > Nonomuraea sp. NPDC050733. The sequence continues at coordinate 13,454 of NZ_JBFAHO010000054.1, forward strand.
CGCGCTCCTGAGAACGGCTCCGCTCTGTGTGACGCCTATGGCTCGCTCCCGCGCCTGCGCAGCCGCCCGAACGAACCAGGGGGGACACCGTTCCGGCATACGGCTGAGCCGCCGCCGGCACACCGGTCGTGTTCGCGCATGGCGCCTTCCCTGTGGCGCGGTCAAGCGGGTGGTCAGGTGGTGATGCGGTCGAGCCACTCGGCCAGCAGCGTCTTCTCGCCGGCGGTGAGCGTGTCGACGTGGGGGAGAGCGGCGTGCAGGGCGACGGCGGCGGTCACTGGTCCGGGTTGGCGTCCGATGGGCTGGTCGGTCGTGATCGCGGCGATGACCGCTTCGCGGGCCGTGGGTGACAGGGCAGGGTCGCGCTGATCTTCGGGCGTGGCGATGAGGGCGAGGGTCGTACCGGAGCCGGCGGCGTGGACGAGGCCGGCGGCGAGTGCCTCGGGCACCCGTAGGCGGCCTGCTTCGGCGATGCGTCGGATGTGGTCGGCCAGGATGTCGGCGGCGGCACGGGCGGCCGGTGAGGCGGCGGCGCCGGCGCGCGGCCGGCCGTACATGAGCGTGTAGAGGGCGGGCCGCGCCAGGCCGAGCTCGACGTGCAGGTCCCAGCCTCGGCGCAGGTCGGCTACGGGGTCGTCGGACAGCGGCACGGCGGACTTGGTGGCGAGGTAGGCGTGCAGACCGTTGGCCGCCACCGCGTCGAGCAGCCCTTGCTTGTCGCCGAAGAAGCGATAGATGGTCGGAGGTTGCACCCCTGCGGCGGCACTGACCGCTCGGGTGGAGACCGCCTCCTCGCCGCCCTCCCCGAGCAACTCCAGGGCTGCGGCGATGATGCGCTCGCGCGGGGAACTGACCTCTCTGCTGTCCACGGCGCCAACGATAACACAACTGTGTTTCCGACGTTATTAACAATGGTATGGTCATCGTCGTTCCACCGATAGCACCTGCGTCGGCGGGTTCGGCAGTCGTGAGAGGGAGAAGCGATGATCATCATCACCGGGGCAAGTGGCCAGCTGGGCAGTGCCGTCGTGGATCATCTGCTGCGGCTCGTGCCCGCCGAGCAGATCGGTGTCAGCGTCCGCGACCCGCAGAAGCTCGCGAGCCTCGCCCAACGTGGCGTGCGGGTCCGGCGCGGCGACTTCGCCGACCCCGCGAGCCTGCGGGACGCGTGCGAGGGCGCGTCCCAGGTGCTGATCGTGTCGGCGAACAGCACCGGCGCCGAAACCGTGCGCCAGCACCTCAACGCCATCGACGCCGCTGTGGCGGCAGGCGCCAAGCGCATCCTCTACACGAGCCACATGGGCGCCGACCCGTCGTCTCCGTTCCCCCCGATGCCCGACCACGCCGCCACCGAGGAAGCCCTGCGGGCGTCGGGGACGGCGTTCACCTCCCTGCGCAACGGCTTCTACGCCTCGACGGTGCCCCGACTGCTGCGGCACGCGCTGCACACCGGTGAGCTACGCGTCCCGCAGGACGGACCCGTCGCGTGGACCGCCCACGCCGATCTGGCCGAGGCCGCCTCACGCATCCTCGTCGACGGACGATTCGACGGCCGCACCCCGCCGTTGACCGGCCCGGACGCGATCGACATGAATCGCGTGGCCGAGATAGCGTCGCACATCACCGGCCGAGCGATCCGGCGCGTCGTCATCTCCGACGACGAATACCGGCATGATCTGCTTTCGGCCGGGCTGCCCGCACCGGCGGCCGAGATGCTGGTCGGCCTGTTCGCCGCCAGCCGGCGCGGTGACTTCCGACCCGCCGACCCCGCCCTGGCCACCCTCATCGACCGTCCCGCGACGACGATCGAGGACTACCTGCGCGGCTCCCTGCCCGCCACTGACAACTGACCGACGCCGACGGCCCCGTGCTCGTCGCGAGGCCCGTGACCTCGACGGACTACCTGCTGCACCGCCCCCGGCGGAGTCCCGTCGGTCGGGCCCATGCTTGCCCGTGCTGCTCGCGATTCCGGCCTACGCCGCCGAGACCGCCAGGACGTCCAAGGAGCTGGTGAAGATTCATGAACGATGCGGTGCTCCGGCGACCCTCAGCCAGGTACGTAAGGCGTTCGCGTCAGGTGGCGGTGGCCGCCTGAGGGATGGGCGAGAGCCGGTCGCGGGGGCACCGTAGCCCGGGAGTTCCCGAGTCGGCCCCGACTTCGTCCCTCCGAACTGCGAGGCCGATCGCCGCACGCGATCACGAATGTCGCCGGATGCGATCGGGAATGTCGCCGGACACGCCTCTCACCCGGCACCGCAGATCGAGGGGCGGTCCGCATGTCACCGGCCACCCCGTCGGTCCGAGGCGTCAGTGAACTCAAGTCTGTTTGCTGAGCAAATGGCGTGGTCGGTGCCAACGTTGCCAAGCTCGAGGGCTACCGAGCCTGGCCTCGTGTTCGGGCAACTCTCGGGCTCCCGTGATCTTCTGGCAAGCTCCTGGGATGCTCAAACTCACTGATTTCATCATCGACTGCCCGGACACCATGAAGCTGGCGGCTTTCTACTCCGAGGTGACAGGCCGCCCGATCAAGGGAGGCAGCCACGAGAACTGGGCCGGTATCCAATTCGGTGAGATCGAACTGGCCTTCATCCGGGTGGACGATTACCGCGCCCCGCAGTGGCCCGACAGCGAGCACCCCAAGCAGTTCCACCTCGACTTCGAAGTGGACGACATCGAATCCGAGCAGCGCCGCGTCCTCGAACTCGGCGCGACGCTGCAGCAGGACTTCATCGGCCCCGAAGGCTACGGCTGGCGGGTCTATACCGACCCGATCGGCCACCCCTTCTGCATGTGCCGCAACAAGGGTGTCATCTGGACCGACCAGGGCCCGATCTGGCCCAAGCACGACTAGGACCTGACTCAACGCGAGGTCGGCAGCCAGTCGTTGATGATGGCGATGTGGAGGCTGGCCTCCTGGCGGACGGCGAGTTTGTCGTAGCCGGTGGCGGTGTTGGTCGGTTGATGCCGCATTCGACGGCGTGACGGCCTCGGTACTCCTCGCAGCTGAAGCGGGGTGGACGTCTCCCGGCTCGCCTCGGTTCTTGCGGTGGTGGATCTGGTCGGCAGGTTCGGGGATCGTCGCGAGGATGCTACGCCTGCGTAGGTAGGCGCGGTTCGCGCGGGAGCTGTAGGCCTTGTCGTCGCGCACCCGGTCAGGCCGGGTGCGCGGACGACCGGCACCGATCCGGGGGACGTTGATGGCGTTCAGGACGTTCCGGAACTACGGCGAGTCACCACGCCGGCCTGCGGTGAGCAGCAGGAAGCGTCAGACGGCACCCCCCACCGTCGTCGGGCGCCGGTTCGCCTGGCACGTCGGGCGGCACCCGCCGCAGCACGCGGCGTTCGCCGTACAGCCTGTCTATACATGGCGAAATCGGGCTATCATCGCCGTATGGCGATTGAAGCTGAGGGTGGCCGATGTGTCAGCGCCGACATCACCGCCGGCATCTCCCCGGCGGCGGCGCTGTTCCATTCCCTGGCTGACGAGACCCGGCTGCGCATCGTGCAGCGTCTCGCGCGCGGCGAGGCCCGGGTGGTGGACCTGACCACCCAGCTCGCCCTGGCCCAGTCCACCGTCTCCAAGCACCTGGCCTGCCTGCGCGACTGCGGGCTCGTCGACTACCGCGCCGAAGGCCGCCAGTCCTTCTACTCCCTGACCCGGCCCGAGCTGATGGACCTGCTCGCCTCCGCCGAGCAGTTGCTGTCCGCCACCGGGCACGCCGTGGCGCTGTGCCCCGTCGCCGGCCCCGACAGCGTCGCCGGCGACGGAGGCACCGAACTGGTGGCAGGGGGGCAGTCGGCGTCATGAGTGCGCCGAACATGCCCGGCCCGGCCCCAGCCACAGCCCGGCGCGCCTTGTTGCGGCGCCGCATCCGGCTGCTGGTCGCCGCCACCATCACCTACAACGTGATCGAAGCCGGGGTGGCGATCACCGCCGGCACCCTCGCCTCCTCTGCCGCGCTGATCGGCTTCGGCCTCGACTCCGTCGTCGAGGTCGCCTCCGCCGCCGCGGTGGCATGGCAGTTCTCCGCCGCCGACCACGAACGCCGCGAGAGGACCGCGCTGCGCATCATCGCGCTCTCCTTCTTCGCCCTGGCCGCCTACGTCACCGTCGACGCCGTCCGGGCGCTGCTCGGCGTCGGCGAGGCGGAACACTCCACGCCCGGCCTGATCCTGGCCGCCCTGTCCCTGGTCGTCATGCCGTTCCTGTCGTACGCGCAGCGCCGCGCCGGCCGCGAGCTCGGCTCGGCCTCGGCGGTGGCGGACTCCAGGCAGACCTTGTTGTGCACCTACCTGTCGGCGGTCCTGCTCGTGGGCCTGGCTCTGAACAGCCTGCTCGGCTGGTCCTGGGCCGACCCGGTCGCCGCCCTGGTCATCGCCGCCGTCGCGGTCAAGGAAGGCCGCGAGGCCTGGCGCGGAGACGCCTGCTGCGCGGTGCCCGGCGGCGCGATGGCCCCGTCCGCCGACGCCGCCACACCCGCCCCGTGCACCGACGGCTGCTGCTCAGCTGCCGGTAAGGAACCCCGGTGATCGGCCGCCCGGATGCACCCGTCCCGAATGCACTCGTTCGGGTGCGCCCCGTCCGGACGTACTCCGGCCGGGTGCTTTGCAGTCGCGGCCGAAGCGCCGTATCCGCACCTCGCCGGGGCGAACGCGTCAGCGCGGCAGGAGTTTGAGCGTGGTGGCGCGGGCGGAGGCGGCGACCATCGGCTCGACGTAGCTGCTGTAGCGGCCGTACTTGGCGCGGTAGGCGGCGTCGACGCGGTCGTTGACGGCCGGGTCGGTCTCTTCGGCGAAGGCGACGTCCTTGGTGACGCCTGCGGCGCTGACCCGCCCGGCGTGGCTGGCGCGGGCGGCGCGAAACCACGCTCCGTCGCCGCCGCGCCAGGAGCGGACGAACAGCTCGTCGCCGTCGCGGACCACCCAGATGGTGGTGGGCGCGCGCAGGCTGCCGTCGTCGCGCCGCGGAGCGATGTCCAGCTCCTCGGTGCCGGCGATGCGCTGCAGTTCGTCGCTGGTCCAGACAGTCATGGGTGTGTCTCCTTCACGGGTGGGCTGAGAGCCGCTGATGAATCGGGCGGCGGCACGGACCCCGCGCACCGGAACGTGCGGCAGGGCGGAGCAACGGCCCGGCGGTCGATGCTGCAAGGCATCAGTGCTGTCGTGCCCGATTGACGCCGGCGGTCACCGACTCGGCGGCGCTTCGACGGCAGGGCACGTCAGTCGCGAGGGCCGCAACGCCGATCTCGGGGCCACCGCGGCCGAGGGTGGTGGTACGCGGCCGTCCTCCTGAGTGGGCGGGCCCTGGGCTCAGCCGTCGCGGACCGTCTCGGCCACCCGGCTCAGCAGTGCCCGCAGCCGCGCGCTCTCGTCCGGGCCGAGCTCATCGGTGATCTGCCGCTCGACCCCGGCGATCACCGCGTCGGCGGCGCGCAGCGTCTCCCGCCCGGCGTCGGTGAGATGCAGCTCCTGCACGTGGCGGTGGCGCGGGTGCTCGCGGCGCTCGATCTGCCCGCGGCCCTCCAGCCGGCTGACCAGCGACGCCACCGCCTGCGGGGTCACGTTGAGGCGTCGGGCCAGCTCGGCGCCGGTCAGCCCCGGCTCGGTGTGCACCGAGATCAGCAGCGAGTAGTGTGCCGCCGCCATGCCCAGTGAGCGCAGCCGCTGCTCCTTCAGCGCCTGCACCGCCAGCTCCGCGCGGCGCAACGCCCAGGTCAACCGGTCCAGCGCGTCGAGCCCGACGGGCTCCTCGTCCTTCAGCCCCATGACTGAAGGATACGACACTTCATACGTATCAAACGTTTGACACTTAGCCAGCGTTTGATGCACGCTGGATCCATGTCTCGCACTCTCACTCTGATCACTGGCGCCTCCTCCGGGATCGGCGCCGCCTACGCCCGTCTCCTGGCGGCCGACCGCGACCTCGTGCTGGTGGCCCGGCGCGCCGACCGGCTCGGCGACCTGGCGCAGGAGCTGCGCGCCGCCGGCGCCGCCGTCGAGGTGCTGCCCGCCGACCTCGCCACCCACGACGGCATCGCCACCGTGGGCGGCCGTCTGGCGGCCGGGGACGTCGGCATGCTGATCAGCAACGCGGGAGCCGGCGGCTACGCCCCGCTCGCCGACGTCGACGCGGCAGAGGCCGACCGGTTGCTCACGCTCAATGCCGTCGCTCCCGTCCAGCTGGCCCGCGCCGCCCTTCCCGGCATGCTCGCCGCCGGCGAGGGCGCCATCGTCACCGTCGCCTCGCTCCTGGCCTTCAGCGCCGGCCAGGACGATCCGCGCATGCCCCGGCGCACCCTCTACGCCGCCGCGAAGGCCGCGACCGTCGCCTTCACCCGCACCCTCGCCCACGAGCTCGCCGGCACCGCCGTCCGCACCCAGGTGGTCTGCCCCGGAGTGGTGGCCACGGAGTTCAACAACGGCGTCGGACGCACCGTCCCCTTCGCCATGACCGCCGAGGACGTGGCGCGGGCCAGTCTGGCCGGCCTGCGTCTGGGTGAGACGGTCTGCGTCCCGGGCCTGGAGGACCGGGCCGCCGCCCTCGACGCCCTGAACACCGCTGAGTCCGCCCTTCTGACCGGCGGCAACCGCCCCACCCCGGCCACCCGGTACGCCGGTCTATGACAAGTCTCTCAATGACCTCCTGCTCGGGGAAAGGGCGCGGTCGCCTCCTGGCTGGGCCGCCGAGCGGGCGCTCGTAGGGGAGGGGGTGTCCGCTCGATCGACGGGCCCCGTACGGACTGGGGGAGCGAGGGCCGCACCTGACGCGGTGGGCGGAGACGACCGGCGAAGCGGTCGCTCAGGGCTGGGCCCAATTATAAATCTACATTGTAAAGGCGCCCGGGTGCTGGCGGTGGCACAGCGGCCGCTGGCGGGCGGGGCGTTCGCCGAGGCCGCGAGTACGGCGGCCTGGCGGGCGAAGCCTTCGTGGGCGATCGTCGCCGGCGCCGACCAGGCGATCAACCCCGAGGTGGGGCGGTTCGGGGCGGAGCGGGCGGGGGCGACGGTCGTCGAGGTGGCGGGCGCCTCGCACGCGGTCGCGGTGTCCCGTCCCGAGGAGGTCGCCGGCGTGATCCGGGAGGCGGTCCGGGCCGTCTCGGCCTGAACACGCCGGCGTTCCTGCCTCCTACCGTCAGCGCAGGCGGGCCTCGATGGCCTCGATGATCCGCGGGCGCAGCTCGGCGGCGCTGATGACGGCGTCGACGGAGCCGACCTCGACCGCGCGCCGGATGTTGTGCACGCGGTCGAACTCCGCGGCCACCTCGCCGAGCTTCTCGGCGCGGACGGCGGAGCGGAGCTCGTCGAGCTCGGCGGTGAGGGCGGCGCGGTCGGCGCCGGTGGCGGCGGCGACGCGGGTCTCCAGGTCGCGTACGCGGGGGTCGGCCGCGGTGCGGGCGTTGACGTCGCCGGAGAAGACGGCGGCGGCGGCCGGGGCGCCGCCCAGGACCGAGGCGTAGGAGCCTTCCAGGGCGAGTACGGTCATGTTCGGGTTGAGCGCCTTGGAGAACACCACGAACGCGCCGCCGTGGTAACGGGAGATGACGCAGAACACGATGGGGCCGCGGAAGTTCACGATCGCGCGGCCGATCTCGGCGCCGTACTCCAGTTGCAGCTTGCGCATCGACTCGGGCGAGCCGTCGAAGCCGGACAGGTTGGCCAGCACCACGAGGGGCCGGTTGCCGCTGGCGGCGTTGATCGCTCGGGCGGCCTTCTTGGACGAGCGGGGGAACAGGGTGCCGGCGGTGTAGGTGTCGGGGCCGTCGGTGGGCGGGAAGCCGCGTCGCGGCACGGAGCGTGACTCGATGCCGAGCAGGCACACGGGGATGCCGCCGAGGTGGACGTCCTGGACGACCGCGGTCTCGGCGTCGGCCATGCCCGCCCAGCGCTCCAGCACGGGGTGGTCCTGGTCGGACAGTGCCCGCATCACGGTGCGGATGTCGAAGGGCTTCTTGCGGTCGGGGTTGGCCTCGGGGGAGAAGATCTGGCCGACGGCGGTGAAGTCGCTGCCGTCCAGGGCGTGCGGGAAGTCGGAGATGTCGCGGTTGACGGGGTCGGTGGTGGTCGCCCGTCGTGGTGCGCGCTCGCCGGGCGCGATGTAGGTGTGGTCGTAGTACGACATGAGGATGTGGCGCGCGGCGGTCAGGTTGGGCGCCCAGTAGTGGGCCTGCCCGTTGGGGCCCATCACCCGGTCGTAGCCGCCGATGCCGAAGTTGTCCTCGGCCGAGACGCCGCCGGAGAAGTCGAGTGCCTGCTTGCCGGTGAGGACCATCGCGGAGTCCGGCGTCATGATCAGGATGCCCTTGGTGTGCATGAGCATCGTCGCCTCGGCGTTCCAGTAGGGCTGGGCGCCGACGTTGATGCCCGCGACGACGATGTTGATCTCGCCGCCGTCCTGGGTGAACTCGACGATCCGCTTGAGCGCGGCGGCGACCCAGTCCATGTTCTCGGTGCCGGACTTCATGGAGATGCGGGCGCCGGAGGACAGGGCGTACCACTCCAGCGGCACGCGCATCCGCTCGGCGAGGTCCAGGGCGGCGATCACGCGGCGGCACTCGGGCTCGGACAGGGCGCCGAGTGACTTGGTCGGGTCGCCGAGCAGCACGACCCGGGTGACGCCCTCGGGGTGGCGCGGGGTCGGCGTGGTGACCACGCCGGCGACGAGGGCGGCGGTGTTGCGCCCCTTGGGCCGGTCGACCGGCACCAGCCGGTGCTGGTCGTCGAGGTCGTGCTCGGTGAAGTCGCCGAGCAGGCCGGTCAGTTCGTACGGGTAGACGGTGTTGCGGCTGCTGGCGCGCAGCACCTTCTGCCGGTAGTCGTCGAGCGGTTCGACGGGCTCGTCGGACGGCTCGCCGATGGTCAGCTCGGTGCCGCCGGCGGCGTCGAAGGAGATGCGGACGGCGACCTTGGTCAGCTCGCCGGTCCTGCGGTCGCGCTGTCGCGCGATGAACAGGATCTCCTCCAGCCCGGCGCCCGCGGTGGTGGGGCGTACGCGTCCGGCGATCATCTCGACCTCGGCGCGGGTGATGTCGATCGGCGGCCAGACGTAGACGACGATGCGGTTGGTGTTGAAGCGTTTGGCGGACGGTCGCAGTGCCTGGGCGCGGCGGATGGAGTCGAGGCAGGAGGCGATGGTGTCCTCGGCGGTCGGCAGCGCCACCAGCCGGCCGTCGTGCTCGCGCAGCTCGGTCAGGTCGCGTACCTGGGCGAAGGCGACGAGGCGGTCGTCGGAGGGGTTGTCGCGGGCCACGCACTGGAAGAGGTAGACCTCCTCGTCCGAGGACGGCAGGCGGGTGAGGTCGAACTTGCTCAGCCGCTCCAGCTGCATGCGCTGGGCGATGAACGGGTGCAGGCCGCGGATGAGCCGCTCCTCGGTCATCCCGGTGGGCGAGGGGCGGAAGGTGAAGTGGTGGTGCATCACCGCGCCGCGGCTGCCCGCGACCGTGGTCGTGAGCCTGCGGACCTGGCTGGGCAGCGGGTGGGCGCTGACGACCTCGTGCAGGGCGGCCGCCATCGCGTCGGAGTCCTGCGGCTGGTTCTCCCAGGCGAGGTAGATGTCGGCGTCGATGGCGTCCTCGCCGTCGGCGAGCTCGGCGAGGCCGCGCAGGGCGTCGCCCAGCGCCTCGAAGCCGACCGCGGAGGAGACGACGCATGAGCCGGCGCGCTCGGCGACCACGAACGTGCAGCCGGCGACCTGGCTGGTGCGGACGCCGGTGAGGCCCTTGTTGCCGTAGTAGCGCCGGGTCAGCACCTCCAGCATGGTGGCGTTGTCGAGGTTGTCGCGGATGAGCCGCTGGCCGAGCAGGCGCACCAGTGGTTCGGTGCTGCGGACCATCTCGGCGACGCGCTCGGCGCGGTCGGGGGCGTCGGGGTGGGCGTCCAGGTGGCGCAGGTGCTTGCGGACCCGGGCGTAGACGCTGGCGCGGTTGCGGCGCAGCAGTGGCTGGGCGAACCAGGCGAACACCACGCCGCGGGCGAGGTCGGCGACCACGGGGAAGCGGACCTGCGTCGCGGCGACGAGCCGCTCCAGGGCGAGGCCGGCGGGCTCGCGCAGGGCCTCGTCCGGCGGCGCCTCCCGCAGCCAGGCGCGCAGCAGGGTCGCGATGACGGTGGCGTCGGCGGAGGCGCGCTGCTGGGCGAGGAAGATGCGGAACACCGCGGCTTCGAGCTCGGGGGAGGGCTCCAGGGTGGTGACGCCGTAGTGGCTGAGGGCCTTGGCGAGCTTGGCCTGGAAGGACTGCGGGAGGCCGGCCCGTTCGACGTCGAGGCTCTGGAGGTAGGTGTGGAAGTACTCGCGGGGGCTGTGCACGTGGCTGTCGCCGCCGTCGCCTCCGTCTTCGCCTGCCGGGCGGTTGCGGCTCAGCTCGGCGAGGTCGGCGAACACGTCGATGAGTTCGAGCTCTTCGGCGAGCGGCCGGTGGCCGTCGTCGGTGGCCGCCTTGCGGGCGGTGAGGTAGTCGTCGAGGAGCCGGCGTTCGTCGTGCGGGTCGACGTCGAAGCCGAGCAGCAGGCTGCGCAGGTCCTCCTGGCCGCGGGTGGCGCGCCGGCGCGCCGGGACCTCGCCGGGAGCGGCCGGCAGGTCGAGCTGGACCGAGTGGGCGGAGCCGGCGGCGGCGTCCTCGGTGCCGTCGGCGAGCGGCTCGAGGCGCAGCAGCGGCGCGCCGGTCTCCACCTGGCTGCCGACGGACACGACGCATTCCGTCAGCCGCGCCTTGAACGGCGCCCGCAAGACGGTCTCCATCTTCATGCTCTCCAGCACCAGCACCGCCGCGCCGGCCTCGACCTCGGCGCCGACCTGCAGCGGGGTGGCGACGACGAGCGCGGGCGCGGGTGAGCGGACGACGCCGCCCTCGTCGCGGCTGATCCGGTGGGTCACGCCGTCCACCTCGACCAGGTGGGTGGGGCCGTGCGTGCCGGTGAGCAGGCGGTAGCGGGCGCCGTTGACGATGATCTGGCCGGTGTGCCGGTCGAAGCGGTCGAGCTCGACGTCGGCGATGCGGACGTCGTCGCCGGCTTCGACGCCGACGCGGAAGCGGTCCGCGCCGACCCGGGCGACGCGGACGCGGTAGGCGGCGCCGCGCAGTTTGAGGCCGAGCGGCCGGCCGCTCTGGTGCTGCACCTGGGGGCGTCCGCCGAACGCGGTCGACAGCAGCCGCTGCCGCTCGACGCGTTCCTCCTCCTCGTACGCCTCGATGGCGGCGGCGGCCAGCGCGACGGCGGAGTGGCGGTGGGAGACGAGCCGGCCTTCGCCGCGGACGCGGTCGATCCAGCCGGTGTCGGCGCTGGCGTCGATGACCTCGGGCTGGTCGAGCAGGTCGAGCACGAAGCTCTTGTTCGTCGCGCCGCCCTCGATGATGACCGTGGTCTGCGCCATGGCGCGGCGCAGCCTGCCGAGTGCTTCGTCGCGGTCGCGGCCGTAGGCGATGATCTTGGCGATCATGGAGTCGAAGTCGGCGGGGATGGTGTCGCCCTCGCTGACGCCGGTGTCCACGCGGATGCCGGGCCCGGCGGGCAGGTCGAGGCGGGCGATGCGGCCGGGGGAGGGCGCGAAGTCGCGGTCGGGGTCCTCGGCGTTCAGACGGGCCTCGACGGCGTGTCCGCGTTCCAGCGGCGGCTCGCCTTCGAGTCTGCCGCCGGAGGCCACCTGCAGCTGTGCCTTGACCAGGTCGAAGCCGGTGGTGACCTCGGTGATGGGGTGCTCGACCTGCAGGCGGGTGTTGACCTCGAGGAAGGCGAACTGCTTGTCGCCGGGGTGGTAGAGGAACTCGACGGTGGCCGCGCCGCGGTAGCCGACGGCGATGGCCAGGCGTTCGGCCGACGCCTTGAGCTCGGCCGTCTGCACGGGGCTGAGCACGGGGGACGCCGACTCCTCGATGACCTTCTGGTTGCGCCGCTGGATCGAGCAGTCGCGGACGCCGAGCGCCCACGCGGTGCCCTCGCCGTCGGCGATCACCTGGACCTCGACGTGCCGGGCGCCGGTGACCAGGCGTTCCAGGAACACGACGCCGCTGCCGAACGCCCGCGCGGCCTCCTGGCTGGTGCGCTCGTAGGCGTCGGCGAGTTCGGCCTCGTCGGTGATCACGCGGATGCCGCGCCCGCCGCCGCCGGCGGTGGCCTTCAGCATCAGCGGGTAGCCGATGCGGGCCGCGGCGGCCAGGGCGGCGTCCAGGGTCTCGACCGGGCCACGGCTCCACGGCGCGACCGGCACGCCGACCTCCTCGGCGATCAGCTTCGCGCCGATCTTGTCGCCGAGCTTGCGCATGGCCTCCGCGCCGGGTCCGACGAAGGTGACGCCGATCCTGTCGCACAGCTCGGCGAACGCCGGGTCCTCCGCGACGAAGCCCCAGCCGACCCAGGCCGCGTCGGCGCCGGTCTCCACCAGGGCCCGCTCCAGCACCTTCAGGTCGAGGTACGGCCGGGCGGAGGCGGGGCCGAGGTCGTAGGCGATGTCGGCCTCGCGCACGAACGTGGCGGTGCGATCCACGTCGGTGTGCAGGGCGACGGTCTCCATCCGTGTCCCGGTCTCCGCGGCGACGTCCCGGACGGCGTGGATGAGCCGCATGGCGGCCTCACCACGGTTGACGATGGCGACACGACTGAACACCCGACCGAGCCCTCCTGTAGACCAATGATGTGCGCGCCGCGACGCGGCGGCCCCCCGGTAGTCTCCACCCTTCCCTCTACCGGGTGGGCACCGCCATGTCGCAGACAGCGCACGTTACGCGGCCCGAGTTGTGGGAAAACCACCAAAACCGCGCCGGTTCGCCTGTCGGGCTCCGCGGCGGAAGGGTGAGCGGTTGGTCCCGAGGCCGTTGAGCACGGCTCCGCGGCCTCCTCTAGAGTGCTTTGCGTCCCACACGCGGCTGTGGCCCCCACCACGAGCACGAGCACGACCGAGGAGCGACCGTGACCGACCTGGCGTCCATGTCCCTGCAGCAGGGGATCGCCCGGGATCTCCAGGTGAGCGCGACTTTCGAGGTAGGGCAGGAGATCGAGCGACGGGTGGCCTTCCTCGCCGATCAGCTGACCTCCACGGGCCTGCGCTCGCTGGTTCTCGGCATCAGCGGCGGGGTGGACTCCATGACCGCGGGACGGCTGTGCCAGCTCGCGGCCGAGCGGGTCAGGGCCGCCGGGGGCGAGGCGACGTTCTTCGCGATGCGGTTGCCGTACGGCGCCCAGGCCGACGAGAAGGACGCGCAGCTCGCGCTGGAGTTCATCCGGCCCGACCAGGTCCTGACGGTCGATGTGAGGTCCGCGGCCGACGCCGCGCTGGAGGCGCTGCTGGCCGGCGGCATGGTCTTCCGCGACGACCATCAGCAGGACTTCGTGCACGGCAACATCAAGGCCCGGCAGCGCATGATCGCCCAGTACGCGGTGGCGGGGGCGCACGCGGGCCTGGTGGTGGGCACCGACCACGCCGCCGAGGCGGTCTCCGGCTTCTTCACCAAGTTCGGCGACGGCGCGGCCGACGTGGTCCCGCTCACCGGCCTGACCAAGCGGCGCGTACGGGCCATGGCGGAGGCCCTGGGCGCGCCGTCCGCGCTGGTCTGGAAGACCCCGACCGCGGACCTGGAGACCCTGAACCCGGGCAAGCCGGATGAGGAGACGCTCGGCGTCACCTACGACGACATCGACGACTTCCTGGAGGGCAAGCCGGTCGACGAGGCCGCCTTCGCGGCCATCGCCGCCCGCTACCGGCTCACCGAGCACAAGCGGCAGCCGCCGATCGCCCCCTGAACGGCCCGCTGCTGACCGGCGATCGGGGGGGCGGGGTGGCGGTCCGTCTCACCCGCCCAGCTGCCGACCCGTCCGAGGTCGGGCGTGCTCATCGGTCCTGCCGCGCGCTGTCCTGCCGCGTGGCGTCCTGCGCGGCCAGGAAGTTGCTGATCTGGGCCGCTCCGGTGCGGGCCAGCCAGGTGGGCAGGTCCATCAGGCCGGGGTGCAGGGCGCGGGTGAAGGCGACGTCGGCGCGGTAGCCGCGCTCGTTGAGCCAGATGTAGGAGTAGGCGAACTCCACGCCGAACTCGGCGATCGTCTCGACGGGGGTCTGGACGTAGGGCAGTGACAGTCCGACGGCCTCGGAGATGGCGGCGGCGATCTGTACGGGGGTCAGTTCGTCCCCGGCCAGGTCGACGGAGCGGCCGATCCACTCCTGCGGCCGGGCGAACGCCAGCGCGGTGAACGCCCCGACGTCGTCCACAGCCATGATCTGCTGCGGCACGTCCGCCGCGAAGGCGGCGGCCACGGTGCCGCCGTGCAGGTGGTAGGGGCCGGTGTAGTTCTCCATGAAGGAGACGGGGCGCAGGAAGGTCGCCGGCAGGCCCAGCCGGGTGATGTGCTGTTCGATGCGCCATTTGTTCACCACGTTCTGCGGCAGCTTCTCGGTGTTGTGGCGGCCGGCGCCGGCGACCGAGGTGTAGACCAGGTGCCGCACATCGGCGGCGTGGGCCGCGTCGGCGACGTTGCGGCCCCAGCGGACCTCGTCGTCGGCGCTGAAGCCCGGCGCGGTGCCGGGGGAGCCGACGGTGGGCTGCACGCTGAAGACGCCGTGGGCGCCTTCGGCTGCGGCGACGAGCGAGGCGACGTCGTCCATCTCGGCTCTGACGAGCTCCGCGCCCGCCTGCGCCAGCGTCCGGGCCGCGGGGGAGTTCGCGTCGCGCGTCACCGCGCGCACCCGCCAGCCCTCGGCCAGCAGACGCGCCGTCACGGCACGGCCCTGCAGGCCGGTCGCCCCCACCACCACGATGGTCTTCACGATGTGTCTCCATTCGGTAGGCATGCGGAGGCCACCCGCTTAAATGGGGTGGCCCTCCGGTTCTGGTCGAGTACGATATGGAGGGCCACCCCGTTTTGCAAGTTCGCCGCGTGGGTCAGCTCGGTGACCAGGGGAGCCGTGCCGTCGTCGCATGAGGCGGAAAGCCTGTGTTTACCGCTGCTCGACGTCGTGTCATCATGCGCTCACCGTCTGCCGATGGGAGCGCAGTGATTCGCGACTTACTGACCGTTCTGCGGTGTGCCCGGCCGGCGATCGCCCTCCCCATCGCGCTCAAGGACGCCGTCGCCTGCGCCCCCGCCGCCGTGCGCGACTTCGAGCGGGCCGTGGAGCCGATCGTCCGCGGCGTGTTGTGCGAGCCCGAGCGGGCGGCGATGATCGCCTCCCTGCGCGGCACCGCGCTGACCTTCAACGTCGGCATCCACGCCTACGCCAGGATGGCGGGCCGGCCCTGCGACGGCGAGCTGGTCATGCTCGCCGGATCGGTCGCGCGGCTCTACGACGACATGATCGACAACGGCGGCGACGCGGAGATCGACGCGTGGGTGGCGTCCCTGTTCAAGGCGGACGGGCTCAAAGCCGACGGGTTCGAGGCGGACGGGTTCGAGGGCGACGGGTTCGAGGGCGACGGATTCGAGGGCGACGGGTTCGAGGGCGACGGGTTCAAGGGCGACGGGCGTCCCGTGCCCCGCGATCAACACCGGCGCCTGCTGGCCGCGCTCTACGCCGAGATCCGCCGCCGTGCTCCCGGCGAGCTCTGGCACACCGCGCTGCTCGAACTGCACGACTACCAGGTGCTCTCCCGCCGCCAGCGTGATCCCGCCACCCCGGCGGCACAGCTCGGCAAGATCGCTCGGGGGAAGGGTGGCCTGGCGTGCGTCGTGCTGTTCGGGATGGTGCACCCGGACATGAGCGTGGTGCAGCGCGACGCGGTCATGGAGGCGGGCGAGGCGCTGCAGCTCCTGGACGACTACCTCGACCAGGACGCCGATCTCCGCGACGGCATCGGCACCCCGCTCAATCGGGGCGAGGTGAGCCTGGCCGAGGTGGGCGCCCGGCTGCGGGCCCTGCGGCCCCGGCTGGCCGCCTGCTACGGGCGAGCCGCCGCCCGGCCCTTCGCCGCGACGCTCCTCCTCGTCCTGGTGGCTGACGTGCTCAAACGCCACCGGCGCGGACGCGGCAGGACGACGACCGACACCCCGCTGGGGCTGCTGCTGGCCGGCGGCACCCACGCCATCCCCCCGAAGAGGGCCTCATAGATGCGCAAGCTGCAGACGGCGGTTCTCGTCATCCTCCCGCTGGCGTTCGTCCTCCTGGCGGTCGTACGGCTGGCGGTGGGCGGGTGGTCGAACGTCGAGGCGGTCATCGCCGCCGCCGCCCTCGTCGTCGCCTACATCGGCACGCTGCGTGGCGCCCGGCCCCCGAACGACCCCTCCGACCTGGCCGACAGGCTGGCCGACGAGATCATGAAGGCGGCCCGGCGGGAGGCCGGCAACCGCGACGTCCCCGACAGCCGTGGCATCCCGATCCGGTGTGAGTCCGGCGGCGAGCTGCCCGGGACGATCGAGGAACTGGCCGACCACCTCCTCGCCATGAAAGGACGGGTGGTGGTGACAGGGGAGCGGGGCTCGGGCAAGACCACGCTCGGCCTGCTCCTGGCGCTGCGCATGTCCTCGGTGCAGCACCGGCCGATCCCGGTCACGCTGCCGCTGTCGTCGTGGGAGCCACGGCTGGCCCTGCGCGAGTGGGTGGCGCTGCGGCTGGTCACCGAGTTCCCGTTCCTGCGGGAGACTCCGCTCGCGTTGGAACGGCTGATCAGGAGCGGCAGCCTGCTGGCCGTGTTCGACGGCTTCGACGAGGTGCCGCCCGCGCGCCGCGCCGACGTGGTCAGGGCCATCGACGAGGACTGGTCCGGCTCGCCGTACGTGCTGACCAGCCGCGTCGAGGCGTACACCGGCCCCGTCACCCGCAGGCTCGCCGGAACGCCGGTGGCGCGGCTGCTGCCGGTGGACGGCGCGGGGGCCGCCGGATACCTGGAGTCGCGCTGGGGCGACGTGCCCGCGGCCGCCGCACTGGTCGCCCGGCTGCGCGCGGAGCCGCGGGGGCCGCTGGCCGAGGCCCTCGACACCCCGTTGATGATCTTCCTGGCGGCCCGCACCTGCGAGAGCGGTCACTCCCCGCGCGTCGACGGCACCGCCGTACGGATCCGGCAGGGCCTGGTGGCGGGGTTCGTGCCGGCCGTCTACCGGCCGGAACCGGAGGGCGACCAGCGGTGGAGCCCCGACGAGGCGGCCCGCCACCTCCGGTTCCTGGCCGAGTTCCTGCGCCGCCGGGGGACCGGCGACCTGGCCTGGTGGGAGCTGCACCAGGCGCTGCCGCGCGCGGTGGTCCCCACCGTCCAGACCGTGCTCGGGATGGCCATCTTCGTGCCGCTCTGCACGGCCGTGACCGTGCTGTTCGGGCTGGGAGCGGTCGGCTGGTGGTTCGGCCTGGCGATCGGGCTGGCCGGTGGCCTCACGGTGTCGCTGGCCAAGCAGCACTACCCGCGTGAGGCGGGGCCGAAGCTGCGCAAGACACTGACCCGGCGCTACCTGCTGCGCCGCCTCGGCCAGGGCCTGGTGTGCGTGACGCCTGGCATGGTGATCGTCCTGGTGCTGTACGACGGGGTGACGTACGCCCTCACCGAGGGCGCGGTGTTCCTGGTCGGCTTCCTGGCCGCCTCCCTTGCCCTGGCCCCGGCCAACGCCGACAAGGCCGGCACACCCGACGGCTTCCTGCGCAACGACCGGGCGGCCGTGCTGCTGGCCTTCACCGCGGGCGGCCTGGTCGGGCTCGCCGTGGGTGCCTACCTCGGCTGGTGGATGGAGACCGGGCTACGGGTCAGGGACCACGTGTGGCTGCTCACCCTCGGCCGGTGGCCGCAGACGCTCATCGGCGCCACCTGCGGCGCGGTGCTCGGCGCGGTCGGGTTCGGCGTCACGATGATGGCGCCGAGCGCCTGGGGACGGTTCATCGACGTCCGGCTGTGGTTCGCGTGGCGGCGGGCGCTGCCGCTACGGCTGATGACGTTCCTGCACGACGCCTACGAGCGCGGAGTGCTCCGCCGTACCGGGCCCTACTACCAGTTCAGGCACGAGCTGCTGCAGGATCAGGCCGCAGCGGGGCCGCGACCGCCGGCGTCAGGAGCACCCGCCCCGCCAGCGACCAGACCGTGACCCGGCCGCTCGCGCCGATGACGTAGCTCGCCTCGGGGAAGCGCACGCGGCCGCTGTCCGGCGGGAAGGCCGCGTGCCGTATCTCCAGCTCCGCGCGCGTGCGGCGGACCCGCTCGACCGCGACCCGGCCTCCCGCGGCCGGCCGGTAGCCGAACTCCAGGATCACCTCCGCGCCGGGCGCGGCCCGCTTCAGCGCCGCCACGTCGCCGGCCCTGGTCAGGTCGCAGACCCGGCCGGCGACCGTGCAGCGCAGGATGTCGAAGCCGTGCCCGCGCAGGACCCTCGTCTGCGCGGCCAGCCAGGCGGGCTCGAACCGGCACTGGGCTCGCGACAACCGCCGCAGCGCCACGACCCGCGCCACCACGTATCCCGCGGTCAGCCAGGTGGCCGCGGAGAAGGCGGGATGCGGGGTGAAGGTCGCCGCCAGCGCGAGCCCGGCGGTGAGCACCGCCCAGCCGACCGTCGCCGCGGATGCCCGCTCAGGCGCCGGCCAGGCCAGGGCTCGCCGGACCACCACCGGCACCCCCGACAACGGCACCAGCGGGACCGGCAGGTCAGGGCGGCAGTATTCGGGCCCGTAGGTAACCGGCATCTTGCCAGTATCACCCGAGACGCCGCCCGGCGTTACCGACCGGCCGGCCGATCCGGCACGCCACCCGCGGCCGGACCACCCGCCTGGGTCTCACGGCGCCTGGAACCAGGCCTTGACCTGGCCCATCACCCGGCCCGATACAGGGTCGTCCGGCAGGTAGACGCGTAACTGGCCGCGCCCGCCCAGCCTGCCGAAGTCCTTGGTGACCGCGGTCATGTACCCGTCCTTCGTGAGGTGGATGTCGGAGTCGGCGGCGATCACCACGCGCCCGGTGAGCCGGGCGACGTCCAGCGCGTACCGGCCGGCGCCGACATTGCAGTTGGCGAGCAGGATGACGTGGTGGTGCGGCTCAAGCCCGGGACTGTTCATCAGCAGCGCCGCCATCTGCCGGGCGTCCAGGGCCTCCTCGCCGATCAGGTTGCCCTCCTCCGTGCCGTGCCCGTCGACGTAGAAGGCGCCCTCGATCGGCTTGACGTTGCGGGCAGACTCGGCCAGGGCCCGGTCGTCCGGATGGAGGAGGTCGCGCAGCCACACGCCGGCGGGTGTCTGCTCGACGTGCTCCTTGAGGTGGTGACGCAGCTCGGCGGTGAGCGGCGGCTTCGCCCGCGTCACCGCGGTCGCGATCGAGTCGACGGCGCGGCCGTCGGGCACCTGCACGGCCAGCAGGTGCCGCTCGCCCGGAGACTCCTGTACGGCCAGCACCTTCAGCCGCAGCCCCGCCCGGAAGAGGGCGTGGGCGGGCTTGCCCGAGAGGGCGGAGACGTCGGCGTACTCGCTCGCCCTGATGGTCAGCCGCACGCTGCCGGGCTCCTCGCCCAGGTGGGTGGGGGAGTCGACGCCTTCGAGCAGCCCGTGGAAGACGATCTCGCTGCCGGCCCGGACGTCGTGCGGCAGCCAGTCGGCGGGCACGCGCGCGGAGACATGGCCGGAGGTGGTGGGCCGGCCGGCGAGCTCGGCGTCCGCCCTGTCGAGCATCGCCTCGGCGGCGGGGACGAGCGCGGGATCGTCGGCGCGTCCGACGGCCAGCTCGTTGACCTGACGCAGGTTGCCGCCCTCCAGGAGGTCCGGCAGCGCGGGCACGTGGTCGCCCGGCGGCCGCCACGGCACGTCGCGGAAGTCGGGCGCCAGCGGGGAGGGGTCGTGCAGCGGGCCCAGGTCGAGGACGGCGTGCGGGCCGGCGAGGCCGATCACCTGGAGGTGCTCCCGGTAGCGGTCGCCCAGCCCGTACCGCTCGAACTCCGGCCGCAGCGCCTCGTACCTGGCGCGCAGCGCGGCACTGTCGGCCTCGCTGAGCAGCGGCCCGGCGCGCAGAACCGCGTCGAGACGGGGATTCTGCCTGACCAGGTCCGCGGGCGGGTCGGAGTCGAGGAGCCGGGCGTGGAGGGCGCGCCTGTCCAGCTCCGGCCGGAGCGCGGGGGGCACGGCGCGCTCGTCCTCGGCCATGTGCCAGGGGTCGACGCGGTACTCGTAGACGACGGTGGGGGAGGCCCGGTAGGTGCCCGGGACGCCGTCCCTGATGGCGTGCTCCTCGTGGGCGCGCGCCTCGAACTCGTCGGCGTGGCTGATGCTGTCGAACTCGTGGCGGATGGCGCGGGTGCCGTCGTTGAACGTCACCACCTCGGTCCTGTTCGAGGTCAGCGGCACCAGCTCCGCGTCGCGAACACCGTTGGCCAGGGCGGCGCGCAGCTCGTCGCTGCCGTGCGTCTGGTAGACGGTCCCGTCGGCCGTCCGGTGGACCGCGGGGCCGTCGAGACCGAGGGCGCGCCGGGCCAGGGCGGCCTCCAGCGCCTCGTCGGCGGCCCTGCCGGTGAGCTCCAGCGCCTGGGAGCCGTCGCCGAAGGTGACGACGTGGCCGAGGTCGGACTCGCGGGTGGCGACGATGTCGTCGAGGTTGCCGGCCAGCCGCTGCGCGGCGTCCCTGAGGGGGCGGCCTGCGCCGGGCGGGGTGGTGTCCCTGAGCTGGGCGGCGACGTCGGCGACCTCCCGGCCCCTCTCGTCGAGCCGCTGCAGGGTGATCTCCGCCAGCGACTCGGAGGGGTCGGTCTTCAGGATGGACTCGGTGCTGACGGCGTGCTCGGCGACCTGCCGCAGCGTCGCGGTCAGCCGCGCGTGGACGTCGGCGAGGCCCGCGTCGCCGAAGTCCTCCGCCATCCTCGCCAGCGTGCTCCGGAGTGTCATGACGTCGGACGGCGCGAGCGGGTTGGGCGCCCACACTTCCTGGCCCGAGCCCAGGTCGCGGATGAAGTACGTGCTCAGCCTCCCCGTCGCGGCGGGCTCCGGCATGAGGGGCGGCTCTCCGGTCAGCGCCTCCAGCAGCGTCGGCTCGTCCCGTACGAGGGCGCCGAGCAGGCCGACGAGCACGCCGTCGCGGGTGGTGACGCTGTCCTGGACGTTCCACGCCTCGCCCTGCCACTGCGTCGGGCCGGTGCCGTCGTACACGGAGTCGATGAGCAGCCCGGCCTCGCCGACCGGGTGCGTGGCGGGCATCTTCAGCCCGAGCTCCTGGCCGAGCCGGGCGATCAGCATCTTGGCGTCCCTGGCCTGCGGCGAGGGCAGGTCGACGAGCATGGCGTGCGAGCCGTCGGTGAGGGTGACCCGGGCGCCGTCGGGCGTGGCCGGCTCCCAGGGGCCGACCGTCCCCTGGCCGGCCACCTGGCTGAACGCGTCCAGCGGCCGCCACGGGCCGGCGGCGGGCGCTCTCCGGCCCCAGTTGAGCAGGCCGTCGATCGAGCCGGGCCGCGGGCCGCGCAGGGTGGCGGCCTCTCCGGTGTGGTGCACGCCGGTGGCCACGCTCTCGAACGGGCCGCCCGGCGGGCGCGGCTCGAAGCGGTGCCACTGGCCGTCCAGCGGTCCCCGGTAGCCCTGGCCGCTGCCGTACGGCATGCCGTTGTCGGCGGCGAGCACCGCGCGGCCGGTGCGGTCGGCGAGGTCCTGCAGCAGCGGCGCGTCGTGGCGGGCGTGCGGCCCGAACAGCCGCAACGCGGCGTCCGGCTGCGCCGACAGCCGCCGGTCCTCGCGGAGCACGGCGGCCAGGTCGGCGGCGCTCACGTGGACGTCCCGGCCCGGGGTCAGGTGCGTGCCGGGCGGCACGTCGGCGGGGGGCTGCCGGAAGCCGCCGATGGAGAAGCCGTCGGAGTTCGCGCGGATGCCGACGTCGAAGTGGCCGGGCAGCGGCGGGCGGCGCCGCATGTCGCCGGTGACGCTCATGTCCGTGCTCTGAGGGTTGCGGAACCACAGCCCGGACCAGGTCTCCTCCTTGAAATGCCGGGCCAGGAAGTCCTGCCGCGCGGTGAGCGGCTGGTGGTGGGGCTGCCACGTGGCGCCGTCCGGGTGCGCGTGCGGCGAGGGCTCGTACCCGGCGAGCGCTGTGCGCGCATCGTGCGCCGTCCACGCCGCGGGAACGTGATCAGGCACGCCCGGCACGCCCGGCACGCCCGGCACGCCCGGCACGCCCGGGACGTGCGGCGTGCCGTCGGCGCCGCCCGGCCCGCCGGCGTGCGGGTTCCAGCTCGCCCAGTGCGCGTCAGCGGCGCCGACGGCTCCCGAGGTGACGCCCTTCAGCAGCCGCGTCAGGTCGAACGGCTCGTCGTCGAAGGCCTGCAGGGTCGCGTCGGTCAGGCCGCCCGCCACACCGGAGGCGAGCATGAAGTCCAGCAGCCGGCGCGGCGGGGCCAGCCAGGTGGTGCCCGTCAGGAACACGCCGTTGAGGGCGCCGCTGCCCATCGACGTCAGCACCTGGTTCCAGTCGATCTCGTCGCGCCGGCTCTGGGTGGCCTGCACGTACAGGTCCATCCCGCCCATCAGCCCGCCGAACAGCGCGATGTTGAACAGCAGCCGCTTGGCGAGCTGCTGGACGACCTGCCTGGTGAAGCGGGCGCGCAGCATCGCGGCGCTCAGCCCGTGGCCGGCCGTGGCGGGGTTGGCGATGACCGGCAGCAGGGTCGCGAGCTGGAAGATCAGCAGCCCGATCGACAGCTTGATCATCCGCTTGGTGTACTGGACCTGCACGCCGAGGTCGTTCAGCGAGAACGCCATCGCGGACAGGCGGACCAGCACCTCGGCCTGACGCCCGCCGACTCTCTTCGCGGTGCTCGTGATGAAGGCCCTGAACGCCTCGCCGTCCCAGGCGTCGGCGTCGGGAGGGCGGAGGCCGGTGCCGCCGGCGACCCGGTAGGCGGCGGTGACCAGCGCGTCGGCCAGCGCGAACAGCTTGGACTCCTCGGCCTGGGGCCAGTCCATGCCGACCGCCCACCCCACCCAGGGCCGCAGCCAAGCGGGTATCCCCCCGTCGAGCCACACCGGTCGTCAGGCCTCCGGGCGCTCCACCGCCTGGTAGCTCGCGGCGGTGAGGTTCAAGCCTCCGCCGACCCCGTCGAGGTCGTCGATGTAGGCGTGGAAGGCGGAGATCACGCCGTCGCGCATGGCCGGGTATTTCTTCTCCATCTCGGAGCCGTACTGGTCGCCGCCCATCGGCCGTCCGGCTTCGGCGAACGCCTCACGCACGTCGTGCAGCACGCCGCGGATGCGCTCGGCCTCCTGCGCCGAGACCTGCCCGGACCGCCTGATGGCATGGGGCGCCGCGGTGTAGCCGTCGCCCGTCATGCCCCTCTGACCTCACCCGTCACAGGAGCATCGTACAACTCGGCACAGAGCTCAGCTCCGCCTGCGGGCGGCCCGCCTGAGCTCGTCGAGGATCTCGAACTCCTCGGCCGTCAGATCGCCCGCCACGCTCAGGGTGCCCTCGGAGGTGTGCATGATGATCGGCTCGGGCCGCTCGTCCTGCTCCGGGAGGACCTCGAAGAGCGGAGGCCGCGGGTCGTCAGCGCTCATGCCCCGAACCTACCGTCCCGGCCGCGTCCCCCGGCGAACTGGCGCTTACGTCGGTCTTAGGTAGTTCGCTGCACTGTTGTCCCATTGCATACCTGTCGGGAGGACGAGATGACCCCTGGGCCGGACGGATTCAGCACCGCAGAGACCCTGGCGAACGAGCCGCCCAGCCGCCGCTTCCCCCGCTCCCTGCTGCTCGTCGCCACCACCTCGCTCGTCCTGGTCACGGGTGCCGGCGTGGCCGCCGCGGCGGCGCTGTCACCCGCCCCGTCACCGCCGCCGTCGGCGAGCCCGTCCGGTACGCCTTCCGACAGGGCGCCGGGCTGGAGACACAGGATGGGCATCGGCGGTCCGCCCATCCACGGCGAGTACGTCGTCCCCGACGGTGAGGGCACGTACGTGACCGTCGCCACCCAGTACGGCGACGTCACGTCCGTCGACCAGGACTCGGTCACCGTCAAGAGCGAGGACGGCTACACCAAGGAGTACGCCGTCGACGCCGACACCCGGATCAACCGCGGCGGCGGCATCGACACGGTCAAGACCGGGCAGAAGGTCATGGTCATGGCCAAGGTGGACGGCGGCACGGCCACTGCCGTCGCGATCCGCGACCGGACCCTGCGCGATCGGACCCTGCCCGACGGGCCCCCGCGCGACTGGCAGGGCCGGTTCGGCCGGGGAGAGCGCTGGCACCGGGGCGACCGGCCCGGACAGCCGCCCACCTCCTCGCCCTCGCCGACCGCCGCCCCCACGACGACCTCCTGACACCGCGCCGAACTGACACCACCCCCGAACTGACACCACCCCCGAACTGACACCACCCCCGAACTGACACCACCCCCGAACTGACACCACCCCCGAACTGACACCGGCCCCGGCGGCCCCGCCGGTCGTCCCCCGGGACTGGCGGGCGGGCGGCGGCGGCCCTAGGGTGGGCTCCTCAACAGCTGATCATGAAGAGGAGTTTGCCGATGCATGCCTTTCGGAAGGTGCTGCGGAAGGTCGCCGCGGTCGCCCTGGGCGCCGGTGTGCTGGCCGGATCCCTCGTGGCGTGGAGCGCCCCGGCGTCGGCCGGCGTGGCCTGCGGCGGGACGCGCATCGAGTCGCAACCCCTGAAGAACGTCTCCGGGACGACGATCGGCTGGCTCAACGTCTACTGGGACGGCACCAACAACTGCGCCGAGATGCAGTCCTCCGGGGCCACCTGGGGCAAGCGCAAGTGGATGGTCGCCGCGATCTCCTCCTGCCGCCTGTCCGACAAGGGCTCGACCTACTGCCACACCATCGACGACGACTCCAACTCCGGCAACTTCGAGTACTACGCCGGCCCCGCCCGCGTCAACGGCGCCGGCCGGTGCATCACGGCCTGGGGCGAGATCAGCGACCTGCCCGGCGACAACCACGTCTACCAGGTGCACACCAAGCCGTACGTCGGCCACTGCTGACCTACCGTCCCCGGCCGGCACGCGCGGCGTGCACGGCCGAGGCATGGTCGCGGACCAGGTCGTGGAGCCGGTAGCGGCCGGGGGCGGGCTCCTGCAGGAGATGCACGTCCGAGAGCTGGTCCAGCAGCCGTACCGCCTGCGGCGCGGTCGTCCGCAGCAGGGCGGCGGCCGCGTCGGCGCCGAAGTCCGTGCCGGCGCGCGAGCCCAGCAGCCGGTACGCGCGTCGTAGGCCGGGGGAGAGCCGCTCGTAGGACAGGTCGAGGGCGGCGGCCACGCTGTGCCGCCCGGCGGTCAGCTCGGCCAGCCGGTCGTCCGCCAGCCGGTCCAGCAGGTGCCGCACGCTCCAGGTGGGATGGGCCAGCAGCCGGACGGCGGCGATGCGGATGGCGAGGGGAAGCAGCCCGCAGCGCCGCACGACCTCGGCCAGGACGCTCGTCGGCGCGTCCGTCGCGGACCCGGCCATCCGGGTGAACAGGGCGACCGCCTTCGCCACCGGCAGGGTCTCCAGCGACAGGCTCCAGGTGTCGCTCAGGCAGCTCAGGCGGCGACGGCTGGTGACGATCACCCGGCAGTCCGGGCCGGCGGGCAGCAGCGGATGGATCTGGTGCTCGTCGGCGGCGTCGTCCAGCACGATCAGGACCTTGCGATCGGCCAGCACGCTGCGGTAGAGCGCGGCGCGGTCGTCGAGGTGCGCGGGGACGCGCTCGGCCGGGACGCCGAGCGCGTGGAGCACGCGGGCCAGGGCCGCCCCCGGTTCGACCGGTGCCGTCGCCGGGGCGTGGCCGTGCAGGCTCACGAAGAGCTGCCCGTCGGGACATCGCGAGGCGAGCCTGTGGGCGGCGTGAACGGCCAGTGCCGTCTTGCCCGCTCCGGCCATGCCGTCGATGGAGACGACCGTCGCCGTGTTCGGGCTCCGGTGACCCTCCACGATCGCCAGCTCGCGCCCTCGGCCCACCAGCGCCGTGACATCGGCGGGCAACTGCCGGGGAACGGTCGTCCCGGCCGGCGGGCCGGTCCCGGCGTGATCATCCGGTTCGGCGGGAGCCGGCCGGCCGCGCGTGACGGCGGCCAGCGTCGCCCGCTCCCGGCCGTCCAGTTCGAGCGCCTCCGCCAGCAGCACAACGGACCGGGTGCGAGGCTGCCGGAGGCCGCTGTTCTCCAGCCGGCGAACGGTCCGGACGTTGAGGCCGGCCCTGTCGGCGAGTTGCTCCTGGGTGAGCAATGCCCGCTCCCGCCACCCGCGCAGCAACGCTCCCGAAGACGGCTCGGCACCGGGATTCCGCGTGACTTCCGCCGGCGGGTGAAGGGACGACCAGCGTTCGACGGTCACGACACCTCCGATTTCCTGTGAAGAGCTGCCGGTGAAGACAGCGGGTCCATCGAAACCGTGTCTCCGCTGTTCAAGCCACAGGTCGGACGACATCGCACGAAATCGGACGGCACGCGGAGCGGACAATCACGATTGATCAGCATGGCCGTGGTTGGTCAGAATGAACGCCATGGGCGTGCGGGAGGACATCGGCCATCCCGGCCGTACGGAGGACGCGTGCCCCTACCAGGGCCTTGTGCCGTTCGAGACGGGCAAGGCCGGGCTGTTCTTCGGGCGCGCACGGGCGACGCACGGCCTCCTCGAACGCCTGGGACGGCGCTGGGACGGCCACGGGTCCATCCTGCTGGTCTCGGGCGCCTCCGGGGTGGGCAAGTCGTCGCTGTTGCGGGCGGGACTGATGCCGGCCCTGGCGCGCGGAAGGCTGCCGGTCGCCGGATCGGAGCGGTGGCCGCGCCTGCTCGTCACGCCGACCGCGAAGCCGTTCCGGGCGCTCGCCGAAGAGTGGACCCGGACGCTCGGCGGGCGCGTCGCAGCGGTGGACGAGCTGTTACGGGAGGATCCACGGCGGGCGCTGCCGGAGACTCTGCCGCCGGGCGGCCGGCTCGTCCTGGTGGTGGACCAGTTCGAGGAGCTGTTCACGCTGGTGACGGACGAGCAGGAGCGCCAGGCGTTCGTGAGAGCCCTGCACGCCATGGCCGAGGGCCCGCGGGGCGCCGGAGTGATCATCGGTGTGCGCGCGGACCACTGGGACCGCTGCGCCGCCTACCCGCAGCTCGCCGAGGCCATCCAGGACGGTCAGGTCGTCGTCGAGCCGATGACCGAGCCGGACCTGCGCCTCGCCATCACCGGCCCCGCGGCCGCGGCGGGCCTGGCGATCGAGCAGGGCCTGGTGGAGACCATCCTCGGCGAGCTGGGCGCCGGAGACCGTCTCGAGGCCGGGGCGCTGCCCCTGCTGTCGCAGGCTCTGCGCAACACCTGGGAGAGACGCGAGGACGGCACCCTGACCGTCCGGGGTTACGAGGAGTCCGGCCGGGTCCGCGACTCCGTGCGCCGTACGGCCGACGAGGTCCTCGCCCGGCTGTCGCCGGAGGATCGCAGGGCCGCGCTCAGGATGTTCCGGCGGATGACACTGGTCACCGCGGGAGGGCAGGTGGCGCGGCGCAGGGCCACGGCGGCGGAGATCCACGCCGCCACGGCGGCGCACACGCCCGAGCGGCGGGAGCGGGTCGAGGCGCTGCTGTCCGCGTTCGCCGGTCAGCGGCTGCTCACCCTGCACGAGGACACCGCCGAGATCGCCCACGACGCGCTCCTGACCGCCTGGCCCACCCTGCGGCAGTGGATCGAGCCCGACCTCGCCGCGCAGGCGGTGTACGACGGGGTCGTGGACGCCGCCGCGCAGTGGGCCGAGAACCACCGCGACCCCGCCTTCCTGTACCGGGGCGCCCGGCTGCTGGCCGTCCAGGACAGCCGTCCCCGCTGGGACCGCGACCCCGACAGCTTCCCGCCGCCCGGCCCCACCGCCGAGGCCTTCATCGCGGCGTCCACGCGCGAGGCCCGGCGAGCGGCCCGCCGCCGCCGGCTCGTCATGGCCGGTCTCGCGGTGCTGTCGGTGCTCGCCCTCCTCGCGGCCGGCGCCGCCGTCAACGCGGCGAACGACGCCGGCCGGCAACGCCGGCTGGCGCTCTCCCGCCTGCTGGCGGCGCAGAGCGAGGTCACCGGCGACCCCGCCCTGTCCTCGGTGCTGGCCGTGGCGGCGTGGCGGATCGCCCGCACCGAGCAGGCCCGCAACCGCGTGCTGTCCGCGGCGACCGGCACCGGCCGCGGCACCTTCAGCGGGGACACGAGAGGCCTCACGGCGCTGGCGTTCAGCCCCGACGGCTCGATCATCGCGACCGGCAGCGACGACGGCACCACGCGGCTCTGGGACACGGCGTCGCGGCGGCTGCTCGGCGCCCCGATCACCCTTCCGAAGTACGAGTGCTCAAGCGTCCACCTGGGCTTCAGCCCCGATGGCCGGACGCTGGCCACGGCGTGTTCCGGCACCGTCCGGTTCTACGACGTGGCCACCCGTCGCGAGGCCGACGCCCCGCTGAAGCCCCAGGCGGTCGCGACGGCGTTCGCGTACAACCCGGACGGGAAGACCTTCGCGACCGGGAACAGCAGAGGCGTCGTCCAGCAGTGGGACGTGGCCACGCACCGTCCGTACGGCGCTCCCATGGTCCATCCCCATGACGGGCCGGGCCTGTCACACCCCATCCACAGGGTGACGTACAGCCGGGACGGGAAGACCCTGGCCACCGCCGGCGACGACGGGACCGCGCGGCTCTGGGACAGCGCCACGTCCCGCCGGCTCGGCGCCCCCTTCACCGGGCACACGGCCCCCGTCACCGATGTCGCCATCAGCCCCGACGGCACCACCCTCGCGACCGTGAGCTGGGACCGCACCGGCCGGCTGTGGGACGTGGCCACCCGCAAGCAGACGGGCAGGCTCATTGACCGCACCGCCGGCTATGCCTCGATCGTCTTCAGCCCCGACGGCACCCGGATCGCCACCGGCGGGACCAGCGGCCGCACCGTCGTGTGGGACACGGCCAGCCGGCAACAGGTGCTCGCGCTCGCCGACAACGTCAGCAGTGTCGAGGGCGTGGCGTTCAGCCCGGACGGGAAGCTGCTCGCCGCCGCCGGCGGCGACGGCGTGGTACGGCTGGCCGACCCGCAGATCCACCAGCAGACCGGGACCCGCATGCCCGCGCAGGCGGCCGTCGCGCTGAGTCCCGACGGGCGGACCCTGGCCACTGGCGTGCCCGGCGAGAAGAACCCCGCGATCCAGCTGTGGGACGTGGCCACCCAGCGTCCCCTCGGCCCTCCGCTGACTCCCCGGGGTGTGCGCCGCCCGGTGTACCACCTCGAATTCACCCCCGACGGGCGGACACTCCTGACATCCCATCCGGACGGCCTGCGGCTCTGGGACGTCGCGAGCCGCCGTGAGACGGCCCATGACGCGACGCTGAAGGGCGTGGCCCGGATCAGCCCCGACGGCAGGTTCGTCGCCGTCGACCAGGACGACGCCATAGTGTTCTGGGATGTCGCGCGCCGCCGTGAGACCGGGCCGCGCATCCGCGTACCCGGCCACACCGACCTCGTCACGGCGATGGCGATCAGCCCCGACGGAGCGATCGTGGCCACCACGGGCTTCGACAACCGGGTACGGCTCTTCGACGTGGCCACCCGCCGCGAGACCGAGAACACGTCGATCGCGGGCGCGGGCGGATTCGTCAACGCCCTGGCGTTCAGCCCCGACGGACGGGAGCTGGCCATCACGGCCGCTGACGACAGCGTCCGGCTCTGGGACGTGACGCGCCGCCGCCCGGCGGGCATCGGCCTGATCGTCAAGGACGCCGTCACGAACACGCTCGCGTTCAGCCCGGACGGCGAAGTCCTCGCCACCGGCCTCACCAGCGGCGACGTGCAGCTGTGGGACCTGCGGACGTACCGGCGGCTCGGCGCACCGATGACCGGTCACACCGGCGGCGTGACCGCGGTCGCCTACAGCCGGGACGGGACGGTCGTCGCCTCGGTCGCGGACGACGGCACCGCCCGGCTGTGGAACGTCCGCACGCCCCCCGACCTGGTGGCCGCGGCGTGCGCCAACGCGGGCCGCTCCCTCACCCGCGACGAATGGGAGAACTACGTGGGGCGGGAAGAGGAGTACCGCCAGACGTGTCCGTGACCCACCCTGGACCCACCCTGGACCCACCACGGGGAGAGCGAGCATGTTCCTGCGAGGCTTACGCCGCCGGACCGGCCGGCCCGTCCCGGAACTGGTCGGGTTGTTCCGTTCCATCGTCGACGACGGCCGCCCGTTCCACCCGATCGCGTCCGACTTCCTGGAGCACTTCATGGACGGCGCGGGCGCCTCCAGGACGATGTCGCAGCGGTGGCTGCGCTCGTTCACAGTGATCAAGAAGGCCGAGCGCAGGAACCAGCGCCGCTTCGAACGGCAGCTGGCCCGGGAGGCGGGACTGCTGCGCGACGGCGCGTCCACCTGGCTGCGCGACCACTGGGACGCCCGGATCAACGCCTTCGTCGGCACGGAGCTGTTCTACGTCAGCAGGATGAGCCTGCTGCGCTCCCAGGGCTCGTTCGTCCTGACCCGCGACGGACAGGAGGTGCGGGTGTCCGGCACGGTCCGCCACCGCTGGTTCGACCCCTATGACTGGGATCGCGGCCGATGGGTCTACATCCCCCGGCACGGGTTCGTCCCCATCGCGGTCGGCCGGGAGCTGGTCGAGGCGGACGAGGCGCGCAACTTCCTGATGGAGTCACGCCACGTGCAGACCCTGGAGGGCCTGTGCCGGGACAGCCGGTGGCTGCGGTGCGGCAGGCTGAGCTGGCCGCGGCGCCGCAGGCTGAGGTTCGAGTGGTCGCTGGTGCGGACGGAGCGCCCATGACGGCGGATCGCCCCCGTCCGCCCGATCCCACCGAGGCCGGCAGCGCGGCGGAGTTCGTCCGCTCGCTGGTCCGGCTCAGACAGTGGGCGGGCGAGCCGTCGCTGAGCAGGCTGCGCTCCCTCGGCGGCCAGACGGCGGCCGCGGACGGAGCCGTGGTCGACACCCTGCCGAAGAGCACGACCTCGCACGTGCTCCGGCAGACCGGCAAGCTGCCGCGGTGGGACTTCGTGCGGGCCTTCGTCACCGCCTGCTTGCGCTCCTGCGACTTCCCGGTCGAGCTGATCCCCGGCGAGCTCGAACGCTGGCGGGCCGCCAGGACGGCCCTGGCCGAACCGGTCGCTCCTCCACCGCCCGCCGCGCCGGAGCCCGTCGCCCGGCCCGGACGGGATCACGCGGTCGAGCTGCTGGTGCGGCGCGTGGTCCGGGAGGAGGACAGGGCGCGTAAAGGACTGCTCGGGGGCTACACCCTCGCACCCGTCTCCTTCGGCCTGTACGCCGACGCGATCCACCGCGCCCCCGAGGAGACGCGCGACGACCTGCACTCGATCGGCCGCTTCTTCGACGGCCTGCCTTCGTCACGTCTGCTGGTGGTGGGGGAGTCGGGGGCGGGCAAGACGGTGCTCGCCATCGAGCTGGTGCTGCAACTGCTGGAGCCCGTTCTGGCCGCCGACGGACGACCCGGTCAGCCGCGAACGGTGCCGGTGCGCCTGAACGCGGCCCGATGGACCCTGGGCAGGCCGTTCGAGCCGTGGCTGGCCGAGCAGCTGGCGCAGGACTTCGGGCTCGCGGTCAAGGACGCGCTGCGGCTCGTACGGGACCGCCGAGTGCTGCCGGTGGTGGACGGGCTGGACGAGCTGGACCCCGAGCCGTCGACGGGCTCGCCTCGCCGGGCCATCGGGCTGCTGGCCGAGCTCAACCGGTACAGCGACCTGTCCGGGCGGCGGCCGGGGGCGGTCGTCGTGACCTGCCGAGCCGATCGGCACGCCGAGCTGTCCGAGGCCGGGGTCGGGCTCGACGACGCCGCCCGGATCCATCTGCACAACCTGACCACCGAACAGATCAGCACGTACCTGCACGCCCGCTGGCCGGACGGCCACCCCCGCGGAAGGCACCGCGACGGCATCCACGCGGCGCTGTCCGGACCGGCGGGCAAGGCCGTTCTGACCGCTCTCGCCACGCCGTGGCGGCTGCTGCTGACCGCGACCGCCGTGGAGTCCGGTGCCGACCCGGCCGAGTTGCTCGGCGCCGATCCGGACGCCGACCCCCATGAGGGAGCGGCGCGGATCGGCCGCAGGCTGCTGGAGGCGTACGTCCCGGCGGCGACCGGCCTCACGCCCCGCGCCGCCCACGGCACTCCGTACCAGCCCGGACAGGTGCGCGCGTGGCTGGAGCACCTGGCGGCCCACCTGCGGTGGCAGGCGGCCCGCACGGCCACGGCGGATCGGCCGCCGCCCGGCCTGACGGCGATCGACATCGTCCCCCACCTGCTGTGGCCGATCGGCGGGCGGCGCCTGATCCGGGCGTTGCACTGCCTGTGCTGCGTGATCCTCGCGGTCGTCGCCATGCTGGCCTTCTGGACGGGATCGGCGCTCGACAGCCCCGCTGACCTGCGCGACGGACTCGACCCGGAGCAGCTGCTCACCCTGGCGCTCATGGCGGGCTGGGTGGGCATCGCGACCGGCCTGTCGCTGTCGCCATGGCCGGCCGCCGCCGGTGGCCGCACCGACGTCCCGCGTGCGCGGCGCGTGGCCGGCGGCCTGCTCGGCGCCCTGGCCGGCGTACCCGTCGGGGTGCTCGGGGGCCTGGCCGGGCTGCTGCTGACCGGAGGGAGGATCTTCGGCCCCGCCTTCGCCGTCGCCGCCGGGGGGATCGGGGGGATGACGCTCGGGGCGGTCATCGGGCTGACCGCCGCCGGGCGGCGGGGAGCCGAGCGCATGACCGTGCCGGAGGCGGTCCGCGCCGAGCCCGTCACGCTGCTGGGCTTCGGACTGTGCGGCGCGCTCACCGGACTGGCGCCGTTGCGGCTGGCCCACGCCGGCCCGGTGCCGCTGGCCGTCGGCGTGAGCGGGGCCTTCGTGCTGGCCTTCGCGCTCGGGGTCGTCTTCAAGATCACCACCGGGGGCTGGAGCAAGGACGCGGAGCTGGCCCACCCCCGCGAGGCCCTCCACCGCAACCCCACCATCGGGCTGGCCTTCGGCCTCACCGGCGGTGTCGCCGCCTTCCTGGTGTTCGTGATGAACCAGGACGTCGTCGAGTCGCTGGTGTGCGCGCTCATCGGCGGCGTCACCTTCGGCCTGGCCTTCGGCGCGATCGCCTGGACCCGCACCATGATCGGCGTGGCCGTCGCGGCCGCGCGGGGCCTGCTTCCGCTGCGGCTGTGGACCTTCCTCGACTGGGCCTGCGAGGCGCGGCTGCTGCGCGTCAGCGGCGCCACGTACCAGTTCCGGCACCGCGAACTCCAGGACTTCCTCACCCCGCCCGCGAACGCCGACGACACGTGAGCCGTCGTGATGACCCGGTCAGGACCGGCGGACCGCGGAGACGTCGAACTCCGACTTCGACGGGTCGTCGCCGTCCAGGTACGCGCCGGGCGACGAACCCGATCCGCGTGCGGGCGGTGTCGAACACGTAGTCACCGGTCAGGCGAGCCGCCGACCTCACATTCCGGAGGGCTGTTCCGTCGATCTGGTGAGAGCAGCTGCGACAGAGGGAAAGTCGGCGACACCATGGGCACCACCGCATCCGGGCCGGGAGACGGCCGGTTCGATCCGAGCCTGAGCGCGATCATGGGCGAGCGGCGTCAGCTGATCAACGTCGCCTACCGGCTCCTCGGCTCACTGGCCGACGCCGAGGACGTCGTCCAGGAGACCTACACCCGCTGGTACGCCATGTCCGCGCAGGAGCAGGACGCCATCGAGTCTCCCGGCGGCTGGCTGACGACGGTCGCCGGCCGCATCTGCCTCGACCTGCTCGGCTCGGCACGGGCCCGGCGCGAGAGCTACGTGGGCGAATGGATTCCCGAGCCGCTGCCCGACCGTACGGAGTGGCTCAGCGGCCGGCCGGGCGGCGCCATGGCAGACCCGGCCGACCGGGTCACCCTGGACGAGTCGGTCAGCATGGCCTTCCTCGTCGTCCTCGAAGCGATGACCCCGGCCGAGCGCGTGGCGTTCGTCCTGCACGACGTCTTCCGCTACTCCTTCGCCGAGGTGGCGGAGATCGTCGGCCGTAGCCCGGCGGCCTGCCGCCAGCTGGCCTCCTCGGCCCGGCGTCGCATCCGCGAGTCGCAGGCTCCGGCGATCCCGCCCGCGCGCCAGGCCGGTCTCGTCCGGGACTTCAAGCAGGCATGGGAGGCCAAGGACATCAACGCCCTCATCGGCCTGCTGGCCCCGGACGCCACGGGGATCGCCGACGGCGGCGGCCTGGTCGCCGCCGTGCTGCACCCCGTCGAAGGCGGTGAGCAGATCGCGCGCTACCTGGTCGACATCGCCGCCAAGGCGCCCGGCCTGGCGATCCTGGAGCGCACGGTCAACGGCCGCCCCGGCCTGGTGGCCCAGGAGGACGGCGCCACCGTGCTGGTGATGGCGTTCGATGTCGCAGATGACCGGATCACGCGCCTCTGGGCGGTACGCAACCCCGACAAGCTCCGGCCCTGGACGACCGGCTGACCCACGCCGGCGAAACTGATGCGAAGGCGCCGCGCCGGTTCCGAAGTCGTGGGCGTGCCGCGGGACTTACACCAGCAGCCGGATCGACGGCGCCTCAGCGTCAACCGCGATCTCCGGCCGGGCCAGGACCTGCGCCGGCCCGCCCGCCACGGGGACGCGTTCGACGGTGTGCCCCGAGGCGTAGACCAGCGCGCTGCCGTCGGGGGTGTGGGCCACCGACTCGATCGGCCGGGCGCCCAGGGAGCTCTTGACGATCCGGGACGCGGCGCTGTCCGGGCCGGTGCCCAGGCGGGCGAGGTCGAGCAAGGCGATGGCCCGGCCCCCCAGCACGCAGGCGAGCGAGCGACCGTTCGGGGCCCAGGACAGGCCCGTCACCATGGAGTGGGTCAACGTCTTCCAGTCCCGGCGCCGGCCGGTGGCGACGTCGAGCACCGAGATCTTGGCGCCGCCTCCGATGAGCGGCGTGGCGTAGGCCAGCCGGGTGCCGTCGGCGCTGAGGGCGAGGTCGTGGACCGACGTGAGGTCGTCGGGGTCGGTCTGTGGGACAGCCACCGGCTTCTCGGGGCGCCCGTCGTCGCCGAGACGCACCAGGAAGAACCGGATTTCCGGATTCTTCGGTTCGGTCCAGCCGGCGATGGCGAACGTGCGGTTGTCCCGGGCGGCGGCCACGAGGTGCCAGGAGCTCGCAATGCCGGACGGCAGCGAGATGTTCGCGACGAACGCCCCGGTCCCGGCGTTGTGCACGGCGGGCGGCACCGGCGTGAAGACGCCGGTCTTGGAGTTCTCGGGAAAGTGGACGAGCGGAGTTCGCGCGGAGACGAGGAACCGAGGTCGGCCCGTAGGCGGCAGGGGTGTCCCGGTCGCCATGGGGTCGGCCAGGGAGGTCGCTATCGGGAACGGGTGCCGTACGGGGCCCGAGGACATCGTGACTCCTCCACCCCGTAAACGGGGTGGCTTCTCGCTACGCCGCGCGGGCGTCGCGGAGGACCAGCCCGGCCCTCTTGATGTTGCTCGCCGCG
>NZ_JBFAHO010000055.1:0-44181 GCF_040654215.1 Nonomuraea sp. NPDC050733
TTAACCCCCCCCCGCCACAATACCCCCCCCCCCCGCGGCCCACCCGGCCCGTTGGTGCCCGCCGGCGTCGCTCGCCTGCCAGCCGCCCGGCGTCCGACGGCCCGCCCCCGAACCGTCCAGCGCTCGCGTGCGTGGGCGGGCGGGCGGATGGGCAGATCGGCCGGGCGTCTGTGCGGGCACGTGCGGCAGGGGCCGGTGGGCATCGGTAAAGGGGCTGCCCGGTGCCATCCCCGTGGCGTCCGGGTTCGGTCAAATGTCGGGCGGGCCGGGTGTCGGCGGCGGGCGGCCGGGGTGCCGGGTGCTGCCATGATCTCATGATCAAACTGAGTGCCGTCGTGGCCTCCGCCACCTTCGTCCTCCTGGGAGCGCAGGCCGTCCCCGCGCTCGCGTCCGCCGGACCCAAGCCGGAGTCTCCCTCGCTCGCCCGTCCCGCCGCCCCGCACGCCTCCCGGCCCGCCGGCCATCTGTCCCACGGGGCCCGCACGCCGCGTCCCGCCTCCTCGGGCCCGTCCTCCCGTACCTCCTCCCGTCCGTCCCCCCGCGCCTCGGGGTCGTCCGGCGCCTCCTCGCGTACGGCTCCTCACGTCTCGGGGTCGCTCGGCGTCTCCTCGCGTACGGCGGGCACGTGGCCGGGGGAGCCGGCGCAGCTCGCCGTCGTCGGACGCGGAACCGTCCAGGGGCCGCCCGACGTCATGCGGCTCAGCGTCGGCGTCGAGGTGCGCCGTGACCGGGCCGCCGCCGCGTTCAGCGCCGCCAAGGCCACGCGGGCCCGGCTCGCCGCCGCCGTCCAGGGCGCCGGGATCTCCGTGAACGACCTGCGGACCGAGAACCTCACCCTCGGCGCCGAGTACAAGGACGGCGCCCAGGTGGTCGGCTACCGGGCCTCGCAGGGCGTGGAGGTGCTGCTGCGCGACCTGTCGCGGGCCGACGCCCTCATCGACGCGGTCGCGGCGGTCGGCGACGAGGTCCAGATCAACGGTGTCACGTTCGAGATCTCCAAGGGTGAGGCGCTCGTGCAGCAGGCGCGGGCGGCGGCCTACCGGGACGCGCTGGCCAAGGCGCGGCAGCTCGCGGCGCTGGCCGGCCGGCACGTGGGCCGGGTCGTGCGGATGGACGAGCAGGCCGAGGCGCCGACACGGCAGTACGCGATGGCCGACGGGGCGTTCGTCAGCCCCGGCGAGTCGTCCGTGTCTGTGATCGTCAACGTGGTGTACGAGCTGGTCTGACCCGGCCGGTGAACGCCCCCGCCGGAGAATGTGACCTATGTCACCATTGATGGGTCGAACTCCGGCGGGAGGCGCAGGATCTCACCTGTCCGTGAAGACTCCCCTTCGTACGCTTCTCGCGGGCGGCGCCACCGCGGCCCTGGCCCTGACCTCCGGCGCGGCCGCCGGGGCGTCCACTTCCACGGGCGCCTCCACGGGCACTTTCACGGGCGCGCCCACCGGCGCCTCCGGAGCGGCCGCGGCTCCGCGGCCGCTCCCCGACTTCAAGGCCCCGAAGATCTTCGGGACGACCTTCCAGGCGGACCCGAAGCACGACTTCACCAAGGGCATCCACTCGCGGCACGACGGCATCCTGCGCGGCTGGATCACCGCGGTCCGTGGCGGTGTCGCCGAGTACGAGCCGATCAAGTGGAAGAAGGGCACCCAGACCGAGGGCTTCTTCGTCGGCCCGCCCGAGGGTGACGTGACGGTCTACGCCTCGCCCGTCGCCAAGGACGTCGTGTACCTGTCGGCGTTCGGCTGCAAGGCCACCATGTCGCAGATGACGGTCAGCCGCTCCACCGGGCTCGGCAACAACAGCTGCTCCCGCTCGGTGCTGCTCAAGCGGCACAAGAAGAACGGCCAGGCGTCCCTGATCACCGTCTACAAGGGTCAGATCGTCAAGGTCCAGGAGATCTACACCCCCTGACCTCCTCGCGGGCCGTCGTCCAGGACAGCCGTGACGCGCCGCCCCTCCCACCCGGGAGGAGGCGGCGTTCCCGTGTCCGGGCGGCTCCTGGGGCGGCGGCGGTTCCACGGGGGTCGCGTGAGGAGGCCGAAGCCAGGACGGGAGGAGGGGCGCGCGAGGGTGTGACGACGGGGATGTGGGGGGTCATGGTGGGGCGAAGCGGGCGGGTGGGGGGCTGGAAGGGCGTGGGGCGGCAAAACACGCCGAAGATCTCTCCCGCGAGCCGATCCGTGGGCATAGTGTGAGGTGATGGATCGTCGCATCTTCGGGCTGGAGAACGAGTACGGCGTGACCTGCACGTTCCGGGGACAGCGCAGGCTGTCGCCCGACGAGGTCGCGCGCTACCTGTTCCGGCGGGTCGTGTCCTGGGGCCGATCGAGCAACGTCTTCCTCCGCAACGGCGCACGCCTGTACCTCGACGTGGGCAGCCATCCTGAGTACGCAACACCCGAGTGTGACAACGTCATCGAACTCGTCACCCACGACAAGGCCGGGGAGCGGATCCTCGAGGGCCTTCTCGTCGACGCCGAGAAGCGGCTGCGCGAAGAGGGTATCGCGGGCGACATCTACCTGTTCAAGAACAACACCGACTCCGCCGGCAACTCGTACGGCTGCCACGAGAACTACCTCGTCGGCCGGCACGGCGAGTTCGGCCGGCTGGCCGACGTGCTCATCCCGTTCCTCGTGACGCGGCAGATCATCTGCGGCGCCGGCAAGGTGCTGCAGACGCCGCGCGGCGCGGTCTACTGCGTGTCGCAGCGGGCCGAGCACATCTGGGAGGGCGTCTCCAGCGCCACCACCCGCAGCAGGCCGATCATCAACACGCGCGACGAGCCGCACGCCGACGCCGAGCGGTTCCGCCGCCTGCACGTCATCGTCGGCGACTCGAACATGAGCGAGACGACCATGCTGCTCAAGGTCGGCGCCACCGACCTGGTGCTGCGCATGATCGAGGCGGGCACCGTGATGCGCGACCTGTCGCTGGAGAACCCGATCAGGGCCATCCGCGAGGTCTCGCACGACATGACCGGCCGCCGCAGGGTCCGCCTGGCCAACGGCCGCGAGGCGTCGAGCCTGGAGATCCAGCAGGAGTACCTGTCGAAGGCGAAGGACTTCGTCGAGCGGCGCGGCGGCGACGCGGTCGCGCAGCAGGTGCTGGAGCTGTGGGAGCGCACGCTGACCGCGGTCGAGACGGGCAACCTCGACCTGGTGGCCCGCGAGATCGACTGGGTGACGAAGTACCAGCTCATCGAGCGTTACCGCAAGAAGTACGACCTGCCGCTGTCCTCGCCGAGGGTGGCGCAGCTCGACCTGGCCTACCACGACGTGCACCGCAAGCGCGGCCTGTACTACCTGCTGCAGAAGCGCGGCTCGGTGGAGCGGGTGGCGTCCGACCTCAAGATCTTCGAGGCCAAGTCGGTGCCGCCGCAGACGACCAGGGCGCGGCTGCGCGGCGAGTTCATCCGCAAGGCGCAGGAGAAGCGGCGCGACTTCACGGTCGACTGGGTCCACCTGAAGCTGAACGACCAGGCGCAGCGCACCGTGCTGTGCAAGGACCCGTTCCGCAGCGTGGACGAGCGGGTGGACAAGCTCATCGCCGGGATGTAGCCGCTTTACCCGCTGGTTTACCTCGGCCCTACCCGACGGTCGGATAGGGTGACGCGAATCTGCTGTCGCTACCGAGGGAACTCCATGCGCCGCGCCCTGGCCGTCCTGGCCGCCGTGCCTTTGATCTTCTTCGCCGCCGCGTGCGGCTCCGACGCCCCGAGCACCGCTTCCAGCTCCGACGGGGCCGGAAGCGGCTCGGCGGGCGTGAAGGTCACCGGGAACGTGGGCGTCAAGCCCACCGTGACGATCTCGGGCACGCCCGCCACCAAGTCGTCGTACGAGGTGATCGCCCCGGGCACCGGCCCGGCGGTCAAGGCGGGCGGCCAGGTGATCGTCAACCTGACCGTCTACAACTGGGACGGCAAGCAGAACGCCTTCCAGGGCTCCTCCTACGACACCAAGCAGCCGGAGACCATCCCGGTCACCGACCAGCTCCCGCAGGTGCTGCGTGACGGCTTCTCGAAGGTCAAGCACGGCGGCCGGCTGCTGGCCGTGATGGCTTCTGACTCCGCCCAGCAGCAGGCGCAGCAGACGCAGGCCGCCCAGCCGACGAAGGTGTTCGTCATCGACGTGGTCGGCGCGCCGCCGGAGCCGCTGAAGGCCGCCGCCGGCAAGGAGACCGGCGACAGCATCAAGGGTGTCAAGGTCGTCAGCCCCGGCGGCGACAAGGCCCCGGCGCTGACCACCAAGACCGGTGAGAAGCCGTCGAAGGAGCTCGTCGTCAAGACGCTGATCCAGGGCACCGGCCAGAAGGTGCAGGCGGCCAACACCCTGAGCGTCCACTACACCGGCAAGATCTGGGGCACCGACAAGGAGTTCGACTCCAGCTGGGCCAAGGGGCAGCCGGCGTCGTTCCCGCTGTCCGGCGTCATCCAGGGCTGGCAGAAGGGCCTCGTGGGCGTGCCGGTCGGCAGCCGCGTGGTGATGAGCATCCCGCCGGACCTGGGTTACGGCGCGCAGGAGCAGCAGGGCATCCCGGCCAACAGCACGCTCGTGTTCGTGGTGGACGTCCTGTCGGCCTACTGACGTACGTGAGCGCGGGCCGCGCCGGCGTCCGGAGAGGGCGCCGGCGCGGCCTAGACTCCGGCTGTGCGTGAAGACCACCTTGAGGCCCTGTCCCTGCTGCACGACCCCGTGCGGCGCAGTCTGTACGAGGCCGTGGCGGGCGCAGGCGGCGAGGTGGGCAGGGCCGAGGCCGCGGAGGCCGCCGGGGTGTCGAGGACCCTCGCCGGCCACCACCTGGACAAGCTGGTCGAGGCGGGCCTGCTGGAGAGCGGGTTCCGGCAGCAGGAGCGGCGCGGCCCGGGTAGCGGGCGCCCGGCGAAGGTGTACCGGCGGGCCGCGGGGGAGCGGTCGGTGAGCCTGCCGCCGCGCGACTACGGCGTGCTGGCCTCGGTGCTGGCGGGCGTGGTGGACGCGCTGGGCGCCGAGGAGCGGGCGGAGGGGGCGGCCAGGGCGGCGGGCGCCCGGCTGGCCCGTGCCCACCGGGGCGAGCCCGTCGAGGCGGTGCTGCGCGATCGGGGCTACGAGCCGTACACCGAAGCTGGCCGGCTGCGCCTGCGCAACTGCCCCTTCCACGCCCTGTCACAGGAGCAGCCGCTGCTGGTGTGCTCGATGAACCTCGCGCTGTGCCAGGGCCTCCTGGAGGGCCTGGGCGACCGTCCGGAGCGGGCGGAGCTGGATCCGAGGCCGGGGGAGTGCTGCGTCTCGCTCGCCGGTCCGTCCCGGTCTTCTAAAACAAATGAAGATTGACATAGAAGTGCGGGGCATGGTGTGCTGAGCGCCATGCATCTCGCCCAGCTCAATGTCGCCCATCTGCGCGCGCCCATCGACGGGCCCGAGCTCGCCTCCTTCGTCGAGCTCCTGGAGCCGGTCAACAACCTCGCCGACAGCGCCCCCGGCTTCGTGTGGCGCATGAAGGAGAGCGAGGAGGACCCGACGGCCACGATCACGCACGACTACGGCGACCACCTGGTGGTCACCTTCTCGATCTGGGAGTCCGTCGACGCCCTGTGGACCTTCGTCTACCGCACCGCCCATCTGGGCGCGCTGCGCCGGCGCAGGGAGTGGTTCCTGCGCATCGCGGAGCCGTACAGCGTGATGTGGTGGGTGCCCGAGGGGCACATCCCGACCCTGGCCGAGGGGATGGAGCGCCTGGAACGCCTCAAGGCCCACGGGCCCGGCCCCGAGGCGTTCACCTTCCAGGAGCCCTACGAGAGCAGCGAGGCCGCCAGCCTGCCCGCCGCCGCCGAGGCCAGGAAGTAGGCCAGGTCCTCCTCCAGGCCCCTCCCCATCGTCGACAGGCGCACCGGCGAGTCGCGCAGCGCCTCGTGCAGGCCGTCCACCGGCACGGCCACCAGCTCATGCCGTACGGCCAGCAGCTCGGCCTGGTCGCGGACGCGCTCGCCGAACTCGCCCGGCAGCAGCGGCACCGGCACGCGGGCGCGCGCCAGGGCCACCCGGCCGTAGGCGGTCAGCGAGTGGTGGGACACGCCGAGGTGCCGCTCGCGGCGGTCCCCCTCGCTGACCCGCAGCGCCGCCACCGGCCGGCCGAGCAGCACGGCGGCGGCGTTGACCGCCTCGCCCGCCGACACGCCGGAGAAGCCCCACCGCGTGCCCGTGCCGAGGTTGCCCGGGCCCTGGGCCACGATCGCGACGTCGGCCTCCAGCACGTGCCGGGCCGCCAGCAGCCCGGTGTGCGTGGTCACCGCCTCCACGTCGCCGCCGAACGCCTGCCCGATCGTCACCACCCCGGCCAGCCAGCCGATCTCCCGCAGCGTCGCGCACGCCATCGAGAACCACGCGGGCAGCGCCCCGCCGTCCTGCATCACGTACGCCACCCGCACGCCGCCGCCCGCGCCCCCGGGCACCGCCTCGTACAGGCCGCACAGGATCGGCGTCAGCGCCGAGTGCAGGTCGGCCACCACCACGGGCATCCCGTCGACCGAGTCGGCCTCGCGCAGGACCTCGTGATGAGGCGAGTCCTGCTCGTCCGCGCCGAGCACCGTCGCCTGCATCGGGGTGTAGCGGGCCTTCACCAGGTGCCCCGGCCCTTGGGGATCTTCCGGTAAACGGTTCGGGACGGCCACCACCATGGCGTAACCTCCCGTACCGAGACCCATCGCGAGTGCCGTCGTGTTGAGCAGCACCTCGTCGCCGGGTTCCGGGCGGCCCACCAGAGCCGGATAGGCCAGCGCCCGGCACCGCCCCTCGGGCACGGCGACGTCCAGCTCCACCGCTCCCGGCCACTCGCGGCGGACCCGCACGACCTCGCCCTTGCGCCATCTGATCACGGGGGCAGGGTAGCGTCGATGAAGGAGGAGTGAGGCAGATGTCGCGCCGTAAGACCGAGCGGTTGCTGAATCTGGTGATCTGCCTGCTCGCCACCAGGCGTCCCCTGTCGGCCGAGCAGATCCGCCACGCGGTGCCCGGTTACGACCGCGACGGCGACGAGGCGTTCCAGCGGATGTTCGAGCGCGACAAGAACGAGCTGCGCGAGATCGGCATCCCCATCGACGTGGTGCGCGACCCCTGGGAGGACGAGCCCGGCTACCGCATCCGGCGCGAGTCGTACGAGCTGCCCGAGATCACCCTGGAGCCCGACGAGGCGGCCGTGCTGGGCCTGGCCGCCCAGGTGTGGCAGCGCGCGAGCCTGGCCGAGGCCGCCTCGGGCGCCCTGCTGAAGCTGCGCGCCGGCGGGGTGGCGACCGACGAGACGGTCGGCGGCCTGGGCCAGACGGGGGTGCTGGAGCTGCGCGTCGACACCCGCGACCCGGCGTTCCCGCCGCTGTGGGAGGCCGTGCGCGACCGGCGGGCGGTGCGCTTCGACTACCGCGGCGCCGGCAGCGAGAGTGTGCGGGCCCGCACCGTGGAGCCGTGGGGCGTGGTCAGCCGTCGCGGGCGCTGGTACCTCGCCGGGTTCGACCGCGACCGTCAGGCGCCGCGCGCCTTCCGGCTCAGCCGCATCACCGGCCAGGTCGCCACCGTGGGCCGGCCCGGCGCCGTCCAGGTGCCCGAGGGCGTCGACCTGCGCTCCATGGTGGACTTCCCGGAGGAGTCGACGATGGAGGAGCGCGTGGCCGTCGTACGCGTGCGCCGGGGCACCTGCCAGGGGCTGCGCCAGCTCGCCCGCGCCGTCCGCCCCGCACGGGAGGAGCCGGCGGAGTGGGACGAGGCGGAGCTGGCCTTCTCCGACCCCGAGCGGCTGGCCGGGTGGATGGCCAGCCTGGGCTCCGACGTGGAGGTCGTCGAGCCGCCGGACGCCCGTGAGGCCGTCATCAGCAGACTGAAGGGAGCCCTCGCATGACCGGCATGACCGGATCCGCGCCCGGCGAGGGGGCGGCGTGAGCGGCTCGGCCGACCGGCTGCCGAGGCTGCTCGCCCTCGTGCCGTACCTGATGTCCCACCCGGGCGCCCAGGTGGGCGAGGTCGCCGAGGTGTTCGGGCTGAGCGAGAAGCAGCTCATCGACGACCTGCAGCTCGTGT
This sequence comes from Nonomuraea sp. NPDC050733, assembly GCF_040654215.1. Taxonomy (NCBI): domain Bacteria; kingdom Bacillati; phylum Actinomycetota; class Actinomycetes; order Streptosporangiales; family Streptosporangiaceae; genus Nonomuraea; species Nonomuraea sp. NPDC050733. Next base: position 8,047 of record NZ_JBFAHO010000055.1, read on the forward strand.
GGATGTGCGGGCTGCCCGGCCACACCCCGGGCGACCTCATCGACGTGTCGTGGGACGGCGGCGAGATCCTCATCGACAACGCCGACACCATCGCCCGGCCGTTGCGGCTGGGCATCGACGAGGCCAGCGCGCTGCTCGTGGCGCTGCGCATGCTGGCCGCGATGCCGGAGCTGGCCGAGGTCCCCGGCGACGCGCTGCCGCGCGTGGTGGCCAAGCTGGAGCGGGCCGCGGGCGAGGGCGCGTCCTCGGTGAGCAGCCAGGTCGCCGTGGACGTGGACGCCGCCCCCGACGCGCTGCCCCGTGTCCGCGAGGCGCTGACCGGCCGGCGACGGCTGTCGCTGCGCTACTACGTGCCCGGCCGCGACGAGGTGACGCCGCGCGAGGTCGACCCGATGCGGCTGGTCGTGGCCGACGGCCGCACCTACCTGGAGGGCTGGTGCTACCGGGCGGAGGCCATGCGGCTGTTCCGGCTGGACCGGATGCTCGGCGTGGACGTGCTCGACGTGCCCGCCGACCCGCCCGCCGGGGCCGAGCCGATCGACGTGGCCCAGGGCGTCTTCCGGCCCTCGCCCACCGACGAGATGGTCGAGCTGGAGGTCACCGCCGCGGGACGCTGGGTGGCCGAGTACTACCCGTGCGAGCGGGCCGAGGAGCTCGGCGAGGGCCGTCTGCGGGTGACGCTGCGGGCTCGGGACGAGGACTGGGTGGTGAAGCTTGCGTTGCGGCTCGGTGACACGGGCAGGATCGTCTCGCCGCCGTCGATGGCCGCGCGGGTGCGCCAGGAGGCCGAGTCGGCGCTGGCCCGGTACGCTCACCGGTCATGATGTGGATCGTGGTGGCGGCGGTGCTGGCCCTGGTAGGCCTGGGAATGCTGGCCTGGGCAGGTGTGCGGGTGTCCGCCGCGGCGCGTAGTCTGAACAGAGAGGTGGCCGTGGCGCGGGCGGCGATCGAGTCCCACTCGGCCGGATTGCGGGGTCAGGGGGGATGAAGACCGGTCCCCGGGCGGCGTACCATCATGGCTGAAAACGCACTACCTCGGTAAGGACGTTACATGTCGCAACTCGGAGTTCCTGAGCTTCTGATCATCGCACTCGTGCTCGTCCTGCTGTTCGGTGCCAAGAAGCTGCCGGAGATGGCGCGGGGCGTCGGCCGGTCGCTGCGCATCTTCAAGTCGGAGACGGCGAAGCTGCGCGACGACGACGAGGACGAGCAGCGGACCACGGTGCAGGCGCAGGCCCAGCCGCAGCCGCAGCCCGCCGCCCAGCAGATCCCGGCCGCGCCGGCGCTGTCGGCCGAGGAGCAGGCCCGCCAGCTGGAGGAGCAGGCGGCCAGGCTGCGTGCCGCGGCCAAGGCCGACAAGCAGGCCTGAGTCTGTTCCCTCCTCGTCCCCTCGTCACCTTGGACTGGTAGATGGCGCTGCTGAAAAGGTCGAGCGGCAAGTCGAGCGGCAAAGGGCCGGAGCCCGACCCCGACGCCGACGCCCGCATGCCGTTGATGGACCACCTGCGGGAGCTGCGCAACCGGCTGCTCATCGCGACGGCCGCCGTGATCGTGGGGATCATCCTCGGCTGGTTCTTCTTCGATCCGGTGTGGGCGTTCATCAAGGCGCCCTTCTGCGCGACGCCGCAGGCGCACCAGCTCCGCGCGGGCTGCACGCTGACCTACGGTGGCATCTTCCAGTCGTTCTTCCTGACCCTGAAGGTCTCGGCGATGGTCGGCATCGTCGTTTCCTCACCGGTCTGGCTGTACCAGATCTGGGCGTTCGTGACGCCCGCCCTGTACCGCAACGAGAAGCGTTACTCGCTGGCCTTCCTGGGCCTGGCCATCCCGCTGTTCCTGGTCGGTGCGCTGCTGGCGTACTTCGTCATGGACACCAGCCTGGCCATCCTGCTGGGATTCGCGCCCAGCGACACGGTGGCCATCATCCAGATCGACGAGTACGTCAGCTACGTGCTCATCATGCTGGTGATCTTCGGCATCTCGTTCGAGCTGCCGCTGCTGCTGGTCTTCCTCAACATCATCGGCGTCCTGCCGCACGCGACCGTGAAGAAGCACCGCCGCATGGTGGTGTTCCTCATGTTCGTCTTCGGCGCGGTGATCACGCCGGGCGGAGACCCGCTGACGATGATGGCGCTCGCCGCGCCCATGATCGTGCTGTACTTCCTGGCCGAGTGGTTCATGTACGTCCGCGAGAAGCGGGCGCCGTCCGGTGAGGACTTCTCCCACCTGTCCGACGACGAGGCGTCGCCGCTGCCGGAGGACACCGGCACGGTCGAAGAGGATTCCGGTTCGGGCAGATAGGCGATAGGTTCCGGGCGTGTCCCCTCGACTCGCCCTGCTCGTCAACCCCGCGGCCCGGGGCGGCCGCGCGCTGCGCCTGCTGGAGCCCGTGGTGCGCCGCCTGCGCATGGGTGGCGCGGAAGTCTCGGTGATCGCCGGAGCCGACGCCGCCGACGCCCTCGAACGGGCCTGCGCGTGCGTGGCCGAGCGGCCCGACGCGCTGGTGGCCTTCGGTGGCGACGGGCTGGTCCATCTGGCCGTCCAGGCCGTGGCGGGCACCGACGTCCCCCTCGGCATCATCCCGGCCGGCACGGGCAACGACATCGCCGCCGGCCTGGGCGTGCCCGCGGACCCGATGGCGGCGGCCCGCGCCGTGCTGCGCATGAGGACGCGGCCGGTCGACGCGGCCCGCGCCGTCACCGGCCCGGCCGGAACGGGCCCGTACGGAAAGGGCCCTGCCGGAAAGGACGCGGGGGACGAGCTGTTCGCCGGCGTGTTGTGCTGCGGCTTCGACGCCCGGGTCAACGAGCGCGCCAACCGGCTGACGTGGCCCTCCGGCCGGGCCAGGTACGTGCGGGCGGTGCTGGGGGAGCTGCGCGCGTTCCGGCCGGTGCCGTTCCGCGTGACCCTCGACGGCGAGGAGGTCGTCGAGCGTGACGCGGTGCTGGTGGCGGTCGGCAACACCCACTCCTACGGCGGCGGCATGCGCGTCTGTCCGGGCGCGCGGCCCGACGACGGGCTGCTGGACGTGGTCGTGGTGGGGGCGGTGGGCGTGGGGGAGTTCCTGCGGGTCTTCCCGGGCGTCTACCGGGGCACGCACGTCGGCCATCCGTCCGTCACGGTCCGGCGGGCGCGGCACGTGCGGCTGGAGGCGCCGGACGTGCCGGCCTACGCCGACGGCGAACGTCTCGGGACCGGCCCGGTGACCTGCGAGGCGCTGCCGGGAGTGCTCCAGCTCATCGCCTGAGCCCCACGTACGAGATCTACAACGTAAAGGCACCGGCCGGGAAGCGCCGAGCGCACCGGGACGGACCGGAATGGTGGTTTCGGTAGGCTGACGTCATGACGACGCCAGCGGAACGGTACGCGGCCTTCCGCGAGAGGTTCGGGGACGACGGGGCCGCTCTGAGATCGTTCCGGGGTCTCTACGACTTCCAGCTCGACCCCTTCCAGATCGACGCCTGCCGGGCCCTGGAGGCGGGCGACGGCGTGCTGGTGGCCGCCCCCACCGGCTCGGGCAAGACGGTCGTCGGCGAGTTCGCCGTCCACCTCGCCCTGGAGCAGGGGCAGAAGTGCTTCTACACCACCCCCATCAAGGCGCTGTCCAACCAGAAGTACAACGACCTGGTCAAGCGCTACGGCACCGCCAAGGTGGGCCTGCTGACCGGCGACAACAGCGTCAACGGCGAGGCCCCGATCGTGGTCATGACCACCGAGGTGCTGCGCAACATGCTCTACGCCGGGTCGGCGACGCTGGCCGGGCTGGGGTTCGTGGTGATGGACGAGGTCCACTACCTGGCCGACCGGTTCCGGGGCGCGGTGTGGGAGGAGGTCATCATCCACCTGCCCGAGTCGGTGCGGCTGGTCGCGCTGTCGGCGACGGTCAGCAACGCGGAGGAGTTCGGCGAGTGGATGGGCGAGGTGCGCGGCGAGACCACGGTCATCGTCGACGAGCACCGGCCGGTGCCGCTGTGGCAGCACATGATGGTCGGCAACCGCATCTACGACATGTTCATGACCGACGACGACGTGCCCCGCATCAACCCGACGCTCATGCGGGTCACCCGCGACGCCGAGCGGCTCGGCGCGGGCCGCGGCAGGCGCGGCTACGGCCGGCCGCAGCGCTCGCGGCCGCCGGACCGCGCCCAGGTGATCGAGAAGCTCGACGCCGAGGGGCTGCTGCCGGCGATCACGTTCATCTTCTCGCGGGCCGGCTGCGACGCGGCCGTCGCGCAGTGCCTGTACGCGGGGATCCGGCTCACCACCGAGCGGGAGCGGCACGAGATCCGCCAGCTCGTCGACGAGCGCACCGCGCACCTGCCCGACGAGGACCTGGCCGTGCTCGGCTACCTGGAGTGGCGCGACTGCCTGGAGCGGGGGCTGGCCGCCCACCACGCGGGCATGCTGCCGGCCTTCAAGGAGGTCGTCGAGGAGCTGTTCACCCGTGGCCTGGTCAAGGCCGTCTTCGCCACCGAGACGCTGGCGCTGGGCATCAACATGCCGGCGCGCACCGTGGTGATCGAGAAGCTCGACAAGTGGAACGGCGAGACGCACGCCGATCTCACGCCCGGCGAGTACACCCAGCTCACCGGCCGGGCCGGACGGCGCGGCATCGACGTCGAGGGTCACGCCGTGGTGCTGTGGCAGCTCGGCATGGACCCGCTTTCGGTGGCCGGCCTGGCCGGCACCCGTACCTACCCGCTGCGCTCCAGCTTCCAGCCCTCGTACAACATGGCCGTCAACCTCGTCGGCCAGTTCGGCCGCGAGCGGGCCCGCACGCTGCTGGAGGAGTCGTTCGCGCAGTTCCAGGCGGACCGGGCGGTCGTCGGCCTGGCCAAGCAGCTGCGCAAGCACGAGGAGGCGCTGGAGGGCTACCAGGAGGCCATGACCTGCCACCTGGGCGACTTCACCGAGTACGCGGGGCTGCGGCGGCGCCTGTCCGACCGGGAGGCCGAGCTGTCGCGCCAGCGCGGCGCGGCGCGGCGGGCGGCGGCCGTACGCTCGCTGGAGGCGCTGCAGCCGGGCGACGTGATCCGGGTGCCCGGCGGGCGCCGGGCGGGCCTGGCGATCGTCCTCGACCCCGGCCGCAACCCCCGGGGCACCGGCCCGAGCCCGCTGGTGCTGACCATCGGCAAGCAGGTCAAGAAGCTCGACCCGGCCGACTTCCCGGTTCCGGTCGAGCCGATCGAGAAGCTGCGCATCCCGAAGAACTTCAACGCCCGCGCCCCCAAGGAGCGCGCCAACCTCGTCTCCACGCTGCTCGCCAAGATCGGCGACCGTGACCTCGGCAAGCCGGCCAGGGCGCGCGACCACGCGGTGGAGGACGAGGAGATCAACGAGCTGCGGCGGCGCATCCGGCAGCACCCGTGCCACGGCTGTGACGAGCGCGAGGACCACGCCCGCTGGGCCGAGCGCTACTACAAGCTGCTGCGTGAGACCGAGGGGCTGCGGCGGCGTGTCGAGGGCCGTTCCCATGTCATCTCGCGCACGTTCGACCGCATCTGCGCGGTGCTGGAGCAGCTCGGCTACCTGGAGGACGAGACCGTCACCGACGAGGGCCGCCGCCTCGGCCGCCTCTACACCGAGCTGGACCTGCTGACGGCCGAGTGCCTGCGCAGCGGGCTGTGGGAGAAGCTGGAGCCGGCGGAGCTGGCGGCGTGCGTGTCGGCGCTGGTGTTCGAGTCGCGGCAGGCCGACGACGCCCGCCGTCCCAAGATCCCGGCGGGGCGGGCCCAGGACGCGCTGACGGCGATGGTGCGGTTGTGGGCGGAGCTGGAGGGCATCGAGTCCGACCACGGCCTCGACACGATCCGTGAGCCCGACCTGGGGTTCGCGTGGGCGGCGTACCGGTGGACCAAGGGGCACACCCTGGACGCGGTCCTCATGGACGGCATCAACGGCAACGAGCTCGCGGCCGGCGACTTCGTCCGGTGGGTCAAGCAGCTGATGGACCTGCTCGGCCAGCTCGGCAACGCCGCGCCTCCGGACAGCAAGATCAAGCAGACGGCGTCCAAGGCGATCGACGGCATGCGGCGCGGCGTGGTGGCCTACTCCTCCCTCACCTGAGGCGGGGCTCGACGGGGGCGGACTGACCGCCCGGTCAAGGTGTTGTCATCGGTGGTTTACGCATCGTCACCACCCGGCCAGTTTCCTGCCCGAACCTGGCGGACATCCCCATGTCGGAAAGCCCGTCACGCTTCGGACGCACCGCGCTGAGGCCCGCCCCCGGCACGGAACCCCGGCGTCCGTCGGACCCCCGGAGGTTGCCATGTTCGCTCTCGTCGGAGCCCTGCTCTTCCTGCTCGCCCTGATCTTCGCCCTCGCCGGCATTTCCGTGGGCGGCGTCCTGACGGTCACCACGCTCGGGCTCGCCGGACTCCTCGCCGTCGCCCTGCACCTGATGGGGGTGGGGGCGGGCTGGAACGTCCTCAAGAAGTGACCCGCGCCGCCGTGGCCGCGCCCCTCCACCCGGGCGCGGCCACGGCCGTGCCAGGAATCAATGGGCAACGAGTGTCGCCAAGCGATATCGCCGCCGAATCAGAAGGGGCTAGGTGGAAATTCGGCTGGAGGCGCCTGTGGCGAGGATGTTCCGACGGATGGCTGCCAACTGCTTCTCGTCCGAACCCTCGCGCTTCTTCTCGGGTGTGATCAGTGGAACGGTCCTGACGCTGACCGAAACGATGTCGCCGTACCTGTACTCACTCGTCTGCTCGGCGGTCTCACGGAGTCCGGTGCCAGCGTCGAGAGTGGTGCGGTAGGCGCCAAGTTTCCTTTCGGTCATGAACAGCACGAAAACGCCGTAACGTGAGGAGAAGAACCGGCCGCTGGGATGGCGGGCCATCTTCGTTCGGGACGACTTCTGCTCCTCCACCGACAGGCGCCCATGCCGCACATCCCCGACACGCGGCCAGGCGCATGGTGCTGATCGCCAGATTTCGGAAGCCGGCCAGGGCTCCGGTCACGGGATCGACACAACCGCATCTCCTGCTGCCCTGCACATGAGCCATTGCCATCTGCGCCACCTCCACATCCCTCTGCCAACGACGGCAGACGCAGGCGCGAGAGCTTCTCAAGCGCAGCACCAGCGGTAGGGATACAGGCGCTATCGGTCTCGCGCCCCGAGGCTGGCCTGATCGGCGGCGGTACGGCCGGCCGCCCAGCCCTCCCGGTCCCAGGACGTGCGGACCGAGTGCGAGACCAGGTTCGGGAACATGCGCTCGACCGCCTGCTCCACCTCCTGTTCGCGGGCCGCCAGCACCGGCACCAGGTCGGTGCTCCGGCTGGCGCTCTCCTGCGCGACCACACCCGTCGTGGCCTCGGCGAGCCGCTCTCCGATCCTGGAGGCGAACGCCGACAGGAACGACTGGCGGAACGTCTTGTTCCTCGACCGGCCGGTGCCGTGCTTCTTGGTGCCCGAGTTCACCAGCGCGGTCTGCGCCTGCACCAGCAGCGAGGTGAACAGCACCTCCACCCAGGACAGGTCCGCCCAGAACCCCAGCACGGTGGCGAACCCCAGCTCCTGCGACCAGATCACCCGGCACCTGTTGGCCTCGGCGATGAGGTTGAGCAGCACGGCCTTGGGCTGCTCGTACGGCGCGTCGATGCCGACCCGGATGCCCGCCGGAGCCTCCCCTCCGCCTGGCTGCGCGTCCAGCATCGCCGCGTCGATGCTGTACTTCGCCATCAAGCTCTGCGCCGCCGACGTGAACGTCTCCGCCTCCGCCTCGTACGTCGTCGACTCCGCCTTGGCAAGCAGCGCCCGCACCCGCGCGAACGTCTTCTCGCTGACCGCGCGCGGGCGCGCCTGGACCGTACAGCGAGCGGCCCCGGGCCGCGGGCTCAACGACTCCAGTCGCGGCAGCCCGGTCAGCAACCCCAGCAGCTCCAGCCCACCGGAGACGGTCACCAGTCGGCCGGCCCCGTCGCGTGCCTGCCGCGCCGCCAGGTAGTCGCCCTTCCACCACACCGCGGCCTCCAGGCCGGCGAGTTGGTCGCGCCAGCGCTCATCCACCGTGGCCGGCGCGTAGGCCCGCATCTCCCAGGCGATGAGGTCAGCCGCCGCCCGCCCGTGCCAGTCGGTCAGCCGCCTGGCCGCGATCCTGACCACGTCGGCGGGCTGCCAGCCGTTCCGCCACAATCCCGAGATCGCCCGGGTCGCAACCTCCACCAGCACGCGATCGGCGTCGTCCTGGTCGGCGAGGAAGGCGGCGGCGGAGTCGAAGGCCGCCTCATCCTCGCGGGCAAGGGCCTCCATCGCCGCGCCGATCAGCTCATTAGCCTTACTCACACGTGCCATCCACCTTGAAGAAAGTCCGCCAGAACCCTACCGCGACGGAGCCGGGGGGTGGGGCTGTCGTCCCAGGTCGGGAGCTATGCCCCATTCTGAAGCGTTTCGTGGCGTAGCAGGCGAAGAGCAGCCCGGTTTCGCTCGTGGTAGCGCCGTTCGGGCGTGCGAGCAGCACGTGCCGAGCAGCTGCAATGGCGCGGCGGCGAGCACGGACGGGAAGTGGGGCAGGACCGGCCGGAGGCCGGTTACAAACTGTCGGCCAGCCGCCGGGCCGCGACCTGTACGATGTCCCACGCGGTGGCGAACGGCGGCGCGTACGACAAGTCGGACCAGGCTAAGTCATCAACGGTCGCGCCGTGCCACAACGCGGTGGCAACGGTGTCGATACGTTTGCCCGCGCCACGCCCGCCAACGATCTGCGCGCCCATCAGCCGATGGTCCGACGGCGCGGCCAGCAACTTCACCGCGACCGGGTCGGCCTCGCTCATGTAGCCGCTGGCCGTGCTGCCCTCGGTGACCAGGGACGTCACCTCGATGCCCGCGGCGGCTGCCTCACGTTCATTGAGACCGGTGCGGGCGATCTCCAAGTAGGTCGTGCCCGCGGCGAATCGGGTGATCGCGGTGCCCAGCACGCCGCCGAACCGCAGCGTGCCTGGTGTGACGAGGTTCGTGCCGACGATCCGGCCCTGTTTGTTGGCATGGGTGCCGAGCGGCAGGTAGGTCCACGTGCCGGTGAGCCGATGCCGGGTCTCGCAGCAATCACCGGCGGCCCAGATGCCGTCGGCCAGGCGCCCGTCCGGCTCGGGTCGCAGACCGCCGCCTGGGCCGCTCGGCAACGTGTCGAGGTCAAGGAAACCGGTGTTCGGTGTGACCCCCAGTGCCAGCACGACCAGGTCCGCCGGATAGTGCTCGCCTTCCGCTGTGTACACGCCACGCACCCGTCCGTCCGCCACGTCCAGCCGCACGACCGGTGAGCCGGCCACGACCCGGACTCCCGCCTCGTGCATCCCCTTTTCGATTCGAGCGGACAGGTCCGGGTCCAAGGAACTCATCACCCGACCGCGGGTGATCACGGTGACCTCGTGGCCACGTCTCCTGGCGGCCTCGGCCATTTCGACGCCGATGTAGCCGCCGCCGGCGACAACCACCCGGCCACTGCCCTTGGACAGTCCCGCGAGCAGGTCCAACCAGACGGCGCCGTCGGTGAGCGTTTTGACCGGCGCGACGCCGGCGTACCGCTGCCCGGTGCCGGGGTCGATGGCCCAGTCCCGTACCACGGCCGACGCACCGGTCGCGATCACCAGCTCGTCGTAGCCCAGCACTTGCTCACCGCCGGCATCCTGGTAGGTGACGGTGCGGGCCTGCCGGTCGATCCCGGTCGCGGTGGCGCCGAGCCGCAGGTCGATCCCGGCTGCCCGGTGCTCCTCGGCGGTGCGGGCCACCAGGGCGTTGCCGCTGGACACGTCTCCGGCGACCCAGTAGGGGATGCCACAGGCGGAGTACGACGTATCGCCGGTCGCCTCCAGCGCGGTCACGGCCAGCTTGGTCCCGGCCGCCCGGATCGCCTGGTGCGCTGCACTCATCCCTGCCGCATCGGCTCCGATGACCAGCAGACGGGTGGTGCTCACCGAGTCACGTCAATCGAGGCCACGGCTCGGAGCCTACCCAGCTCCAGCCGGAGAAGGACCCTTGGGTGACCTGGGCCGCCGGAGGCAGGGTGAAGCGGATCTACCGGGGAGCCGGTGCCGTTGGCCGTGGCGATCGGCCTGTCGATCTGGAGATCACCCTGGTGTGCTGTTCGCGCTCGCTGGCGAGTCGTGGAGCCCACACAGGTTCTCCACCCGGAGCGGCCGCGCGCTCCTCGCGGTAGAAGATGTCGATGTCGACCTCCTCACCGCCCATGACCGCCGTGTCCCACACGTCGCTGATGACCAGGATGCGCAGGGTCTCAGCCGACAGCCGGCCGAGGTGAGCACGCAGGGCGGCGTCGTCGGGCAGACCGGAGACACGCTGTGACAGACGGCCCCGGATGAGCCCGAGCCGGACCATCAGTGTGTCGATGTCCGCCGCGACCTGCGCGTCGGAAGTCGGAGCGGCCTGCGCTTGGGCGCACCCCTTGGCGATGTTGTCCTTGATGGCACGTGTGACGCCGTCCTCGTCGGTAGCGACCATCGCCTGCCAGGCACGGCTCTTGTGACGGTACTGGAGCATCGCCATGGCCGCCTCGTGGCGGATGAAGTCCGCGTCGCGGAAGGCCCGCCCGCGCCAGGCTTGGCTGAGCGACCGGGCCAGAGAGATGGCCGAGGCCAGCCCGCTGTTGAGCCCGCGCCCCGGCCAGAAGTGGATGGCGTTGGCGGCGTCGCCGAGCAGGAAGCCGTAAGTGCCCGGAGTGGTGGACGTCGGGGCGTGCAGGCGCGCGGTGAAGCGCGGCCGCTGCACCATGTCGAGCCGGAAGGCGGTGACGGCGCTGAGGTTGTACTCGGCTACGCCGAACATCACCAGCCCTTCCTGCACCCGCCGCCACAGGGCAGACCCCTTGATCAGGGCGGGCAGGAACAAGGTGCCGTGGGTGGAGCAGTGGAAGTCGCCCTCGGCGGTGCGGCCCATCATGCACGGGTTGGCGGCGACACACTCCTCGAACACGCGACGGACGGGATCGATGCCGATGACCTCCTCGGCCTCCTCGTCGGTGAGCCGCATGTTGAGGAAACCCTCGCCGCCCAGGGCGTTGAGCAGGTAGCGGTTCTGGGCCACGGTCAGCAGGACCGACATGGCGTCGGGCAGGTCGGACTTGACGCGTAAGCCCAGCACGACATCCTGCAGGTGCCGGTCGTTCAGGGAGTAGATCGAACTGTCGGCGGTGCCGAACTTGCCGGTGAAATGCTCCCGCGTGCGCGAACGGCCACCCTCGCAGATGGCGAGCACATGATCCTGCTTCGCGCTGTCGCCATGCTCATCGGGATTGAAGCGGGTGGGGACGAGCCGGATGCGGTCGAACTTCTCGCCGGCCATCTCCAGGAGCGTGTCCTCGATGTAGGAGATGCGGAGGTTACGTGGGGCGTGCCCTCGGATGGAGTCGGGGCCGGGCGGCCACATCTCGGAGTACGCCCCGGGCTTGAACAGCCGAGCCTGCACCGGGCCGGGGAGGTTCAGGTACTGGCGGCTCTGGACCGTGACGACCTGCTGGCGCCGTACATTGCCCTGATCCTGTCCCTTCCACGCGACCCGGGAACCGTCCTGGGCCCAGCGGCCGTCGTAGACGGTGACGACGACCCGTGAGCCCATGAGGTGCTCCAGGAGGAGCGCGAGGCTCAACCCGACGGGCCCACCGCCGGAAACGGTCACCCGGAGTACCGGCCCCGGATCCCCTGATGGCGCGGGCCCGCTTGCCTGCGGCAGCGGGGATGCGCCGAAGACCGTCGCGACGTCGTCGGAGGGCAGGAAGCGGAACTGCTCGTCGCCGATCGTGATCAGGTCGCCCGGTTGGAGCACCTGTGAGGTGACGCGCTTGCCGTTGACCAGCGTTCCGTTTCGGCTTCGCAGGTCGTGCAGGATGTAATGCCCTGCCTCGTGGCGTATCTCGGCGTGGCGGCGCGAAGCTCGTTCGCTGGAGAGCACCACGCTGCAGTCTTGCCTGCGGCCGAAGGTGGTCGGCGTGTCACCGAGCGGGAAGTGGTGGTCGGTGAGGGGGCCGTCGTGTCCGACGATGGCAGGGGGCATGATGCCTTCCTTAATCGTGACAAGAGACCCAGTCATCGATGAGTCCACGTCCATCATGTGCGACCAAAAGCAGTCGCGTAAGTGGGAAGTACGCACATCGGTTCAATCGACGATGACGTGACCTGCCCCTTGATCATGGCATCACTGCGATGCAGCATCGGCTCATGGAGGTCTCCCCATGAGCCGAGCCAGACCGCTGCTCATCCTCGTCATCGCGATAGCGGCGTTACCGTTCCTCATCGGCCTGGCGCCGAGCACGGCCGAGGCGGCCGCACTGGAGTGTGCGCGCCGCGATGGTTGGCAGCGTTGGTACTCGACACCGAGCAAGGCCGACACCGGAGGCGTCTGGGCCTGTGGATGGTACAAGTCCCGCAGCTACGAAATAGAGGGAACGGTGTGGGACACCCGGCCCGACGACGGCAAGCAGGCAAGGCTGCTCATTCGCCTGCCCGACGGGAGGACGGTCACCGCGACGGGAACGTCGGCGGGCGCGGCCTTCCCGGTGGTCGAGAATCCCGTCTACGGTTCGCCCCCCACCCTTCAGGAATGCAATGACACGGCATGCGGGAGCGAGGTCAGGGTTGACTATCTGCCCGAGCGGAACAAGCTCGCAGGTGTCTTCCGGGTCATGACCTACAACATCCATCATGGAATCACTGACATCAACGCGGGGTGGCCGGGTGGGAAGTGCTCGACCATCCCGCCGAACTCGTTGGGGAGCGTAGCTTCCACAATCCGGCGGAACGACCCCGACATTCTCATTGTCAACGAGGCGAATCGCTGCACGGAGGACCAGCCGCAAAAGCTCGCGCAAGCGCTCGGCATGAACGTCATCTACTGGAACGACTGGGCGGGCGTCGATGCCGAGAAGGATGCCGGTAACGCGATACTCAGCAAATATCCGATGAGGAACACGGACCGTTTCGTGCTCCCCTTTGACGCGGGACGTGCGCCCCGCGTACTCATCTCGGCGGAAATCAACGTCTCCGGCAGCATGTGGGTGCCGGTCTACGGCACCCACCTCGCCCTCGGGCGGACAGACGCGGAAAGGAGAACACGGAAGGCGCAGATAGATCAGGTCGTCGCGCGGATCAGCGAGCGGAACCACCGGCCGGACGCGGCGCCGACCATCTTCGGTGGCGACATGAACAGCGACCCTTCGAAGGATCCCGGCGAGCTGACACCGATGGTGAGCATGGGTTTCAACGACGCCTGGCGGCTGAGACCGAACGTGACCGGCTACACCTACTCCTCCACCAATCCCTACCAACGCATCGACCACATCTTCACGTCGCCGAAACTCAAGAACCCGTGCGCGGGGGCGGCCGTGCCGAATTCCCTCTCCTCCGACCACCTTCCGGTGATCGCCGACAGCTACTTCGTCACACCGCCTGCGGGCGCCTGCATCGGCTGACCCGCGATCCCCATGGTCGAGGTGAGCCGTATCAGGCATCCGACAGTTCCGGCGGCGGGATGACGGAGACGTACGGGAGCGGGGAGAAGGGGTCCATGCATAGGTGCCCCCTCCAAGAATGGCAAGAGCGAGCTTCAGCGTGGCCAGGCTGAGGCATGTGGAGGAGTCCCCAACCTGGAAATGGCTGGCCCGTGCTCCTGGGAGTTCGCGGCCGCAGCGGCGGCGAGATGTCGCGTGAAGAGCTCGGGCTCGTGCCGGTGGAGATGGTCGAGATCCTCGTCGATGATGGCCAGTAGCGCAGTTGCGGGGACAAGGGTCGGGTCCGAGCGGTAGGTGCCGTCCAGTCGGGTGCGGACGACTTCCAGCTGGGGTTCAGTGTGTTCGCGAGGTCGCGGCGTTTCAGGGCTTGGCGAGCGGCGGACAAATGGTGCGCGGGATCGCTGCCAGAGTAATAGTTATTGTGGGTGTTGTTCTGTCCGTTCACCGTGCCGTGGTTGTTGACCTGCATAAATCCCCTCGCCGTGAGACACGGAACAATAGCTCTGTGTATTCCGAAACGGGGTGATGTCAATGAGTGGACATACCACTTAAGTTGCCTGCATCTGCCTCAGGTCAGGGTGAAGCGGACCTCGCGGGTGGCGGGATCGGCCTGGACGAGGCGGACCGTGACGTTCTCGCCGAGGGGCAGGGTGCCGTCGCAGCGGGCGACCACCGCCGGGTCCACGAGCTGAACCTGTCCGCCCCGGCCGTCCGCCGCCACGTCGATCACCGCGGCCTCGAACGCCTCGCCGATGCTGTCGCGCAGCAGGAACGCCTCCACCAGGTCCACGCAGGCCCGCTCCACCCCGCCGCTGCGCCGGCTCGACGCGGACATGATCGGCGGCAGCTCCGGCAGGGCCTGCGCGACGTCCTCGGGGACCGGCTCGCCCGCCGCGACCGCCAGGCACACCTCGGTGGCGTACCGGTCGACCAGGCGCCGCAGCGGCGCCGTCACGTGCGCGTACGGCGCTCCGACCGCCGCGTGGTCGGCCATGGAGGGAGGGGCGCCGTCGAAGGCGACGTAGCCGGAGCCGCGCAGCAGCACCCGCGACTCGTGCAGGAACGCCGCCTGCTGCGGGCTCTTGGGGTCCAGGCCGTGCACGACCTCGCCGTACGTGGCGTCCTCGGCCCAGCCGACGCCCAGCGCCGCCGCCATCCGGCGCACCTTGGCGAGGTCGCCGGGCCGGGGCGGCGGCAGGACGCGCAGCACGCCGATCTCCGCGTCGAGCATCATGGTGGCCGCGGCCATGCCGGTGAGCAGGGAGATCTGGGCGTTCCACGCCTCGGCGGGCAGGGGCACGCGGTATTCGAGCCGGTAGCCGCCGTCGGCGGGCACCACCTCCTGCTCGGGGGTGGGCAGGGTGACGCCGCCGCGCTCGCGCTCCAGCTCCAGCCGCAGCGGGCCGATCTCGGCCAGCAGGCCGAGGGTGCCGTCGGCCGTGCCCGTCTCCACGGCGGCCTGGACGTAGGCGTAGTCGAGCCGCTCGCGGCTGCGCACCAGGGCCCGCCGCACGTCGGCGCCCAGCGTGCGGCCGTCGGCGTCGAGGTCGATCCGCCACACCGCCGCCGGGCGGGTGGCGCCGGGCAGCAGGCTGGCCGCGCCCTCCGACAGGACCGCCGGATGGAGCGGGACCCTGCCGGTGGGCAGGTAGACGGTCTCGCCGCGGACGCGGGCCTCGGCGTCGAGGGCCCCGCCGGGGCGGACGAACGCGCCGACGTCGGCGATCGCGTACCACACCCGGTAGCCGCCGCCCAGCCGCTCCAGGTGGACGGCCTGGTCGAGGTCCATGGCGCCGGGCGGGTCGATGGTGACGAACGGCAGCTCGGTCAGGTCCTCGCCGGCAACGCGGGGCGCCTCGGCCACCCAGTCGGCCTCGTCGAGCACCGCCCTGGGGAACCCGTCGGGCAGCTCGGCCTCGCGCCTGATGCGTTCGAATCCGTCCTCCAGGCGGGCGGGGACGTCGCCTGGGACCTGAATGCTCGTCTTCGACACGCCGATCAACCTACCGCGAGACCCGCTCGCCGCCGGTCGACGGCCCCGCCGGATGTCAAAATTTCTGTACATGAGGTCAAAGACGGGTTACATTGGCCATGTCAAAGATTCTGTACATCACGGAGGATGGTCGATGACGCACCAAGAGAAACGGGCGTGGATCCGGCTGGTCGTCGCCCTGGTCGCGTACGCCGCCTACGCGGTCGTCATCGCGGGCCGAGCCGATGGCCGACCGCCGGCCGAGGTGCCCTACGTGGCGGCGCTGCTGTGGTCGGTCGGCGGGGCCATCGCGGCCTCGATCCTGGCCGAGATCGTCATGGGGCTCGTCAACCCGCGGGCCTCGCGGGTCGCGGACGTGCGAGACCGGGAGATCGCGCGCTTCGGCGAGCACATCGGCCAGTCGTTCGTCGTCATCGGGGCCGTCGCGGCGATGCTGATGGCGATGGCCGGTTGGGAGCGGTTCTGGATCGCCAACGCGGTCTATCTGTGCTTCGTGCTGTCGGCCGTCCTCGGCGGCCTCGCGAAGATCATCGTGTACCGCAGGAGCATGCCTCAGTGGTGAAACCGACCCAGGTCACGAACAGCATCCGCGCCCTGCGCTTCACCCACGGCGAGATGACCCAGGCAGAGCTCGCCGAGCGCATCGGCGTCACCAGGCAGACCGTCATCGCCATCGAGCAGGGCAGGTACTCGCCCTCCCTGGAGATGGCCTTCCGGATCGCCCGGGTGTTCGGCGTCCCGCTCGACGAGGTGTTCCAGTATCCCGACCAGTCAGAGGGGGCGTCATGAAAGCGATCGTCCAGGACGTGTACGGCCCGGCCGGTGTGCTCCGGCTCGGTGAGATCGACCCGCCGCGGATCGGCGACGACGAGGTCCTCGTGCGGGTGCGCGCAGCCGGCGTGGACCCGGGCGTGTGGGTCCTCATGACCGGCCGGCCGGCCGCCGTGCGGCTCATGGGATTCGGTTTACGCCGGCCGAAGGTGCCCGTGCGCGGACGGGACCTCGCCGGGGTGGTGGAGTCCGTCGGCGCCCGCGTGACCCGCTTCCGGCCCGGCGACGAGGTGTACGGCGCGTGCCGGAGCGGCTCGTTCGCCGAGTACGCGGCGGCTCCCGAGCGGCTGCTGGCGCCCAAGCCGGCCGGCCTGTCGTTCGAGGAGGCCGCGGTGGTGCCCGTCTCGGGGACGACCGCGCTGCAGGCGATCCGCGACGCCGCCCGCGTACGGGCGGGGCAGCGGGTGATGGTCGTCGGCGCGGGGGGCGGCGTCGGCACGTTCGCCGTGCAGATGGCCAGGGCCCTCGGCGCGACCGTCGTCGGCGTGTGCGGCCCCGGCAAGGCCGGTCTCGTACGCTCCCTCGGCGCGGACGACGTCATCGACTACACCCGCGACGAGGTGGACCGCGACGGGCCGCGCCACGACGTGATCCTCGACACCGCCGGGTGCCGCCCCCTGCCGTTGCTGCGGCGCGCCCTGACACCGCGCGGCACGCTGGTGCTCGTCGGCGGCGGCCACGACGCCCCCGGCCTGCTCGGCGGCTACACGCGCCAGCTCCGCGCGCCCTTCGTGTCCATGCTCACCCGCCAGAGGGTGCGCGGCGTGACGGCCAGGGAGGGCGCCGGGAGCCTGGCCGAGCTGACCCGGCTCATCGACTCGGGCGCGGTCCGGCCGGTGATCGACCGCGCCTACCCCCTCGCCGAGGCGCCGGAAGCGATCCGCTACCTCGCGGAGGGCCATTCCACGGGCAAGGTCGTCGTCACCGTGTGAGCCCGTCGGCCCGCGGCGGCTCGGCCGGGCGGGCGGGTGGCTCAGCCCGGCAGGGCGTCGAGGAGGCGGTTCAGTGGGCTGTCCAGGCCGTAACGGTCCGCCAGGCGTACGAGGGCCTCGGGGTCGCGCGGCTTGGCCGGGAGGGTGAGCTCCGCCTCGGGCAGCGGCGCGTCCGGGGCCACCTCGACCACGGCCGGGGCGACGCGCAGGTAGTCGCGGGCGGCGGCCAGCCGGGTGCGGCTCCCCGCGGGGAAGCCGTCGGTGACGCCCGCGTCGAGCGCCGCGAGCAGCGCCTCCAGCGAGCCGAAGCGCGTGACGAGCGAGGCGGCCGTCTTCTCGCCGACGCCGGCCACGCCCGGCAGGCCGTCGCTGGGGTCACCGCGCAGGGTCGCGAAGTCGGCGTAGGCGCGGCCCGGGATGCCGTACTTGCCGGTCACGAACGCCTCGTCCACGATCTGCAGGTTGCGGATGCCGCGGGCGGTGTAGAGGACCCGCACCGGGCGGGCGTCGTCGACGAGCTGGAACAGGTCGCGGTCGCCGGTCACGATGTCGACCGGTCCGTCCTCGCGGTGGGTGAGCGTGCCGATGACGTCGTCCGCCTCGTAGCCGGGGCACTCCAGCCGGGCGATGCCGACCGCGTCCAGCACCTGCTCGATGACCGGGATCTGCGGCACCAGCGTGTCGGGGACCTCTTCCTCGTCCCCCTGGGCCACGCGGTGCGCCTTGTACGTCGGGATCGCCTCGACACGGAACGCGGGACGCCAGTCGGCGTCCATGGTGGCCGCCATCCGGGTGGGGGAGTGGCTCCGGACCAGCGTGGCGATCATGTCGATGAGGCCGCGCACCGCGTTGACGGGCATGCCGTCGGGCGCGGTGACCGAGTCCGGCACGCCGTAGAAGGCGCGGAAGTACAGCGACGGGGTGTCCAGCAGCATCAGCACCCACCCATGGTGGCACCTGGGTGCGACAAGTCACGCTCCCGGTAGGGGGGCTCGCCGATCAGGTTCCGGCGCGGTTCTGGATGCCGACGGCGAGCAGGCAGGCGTCGTCCTCGGGGTTCGGCCCGCCGATCTCGTCCAGCAGCCGGTCCAGCGCGGCGTCCAGGCCGATGTGCAGGTCGTCGCCCCGCAGGCGGGAGGCGGCGGCCAGGACCAGCGCCAGACCCTCGTCGATGCCGCGGTTGCGCCGCTCGACCAGCCCGTCGGTGAACATCAGCAGCAGGTCGCCCTCCCGCAGCTCGATGCTCGCCAGAGGGTACGACTGGTCGCAGGCCGCCCCGAGCAGCACGCCCCTGGCCTGTTCGAGCTGGCGGGCGGTGCCGTCGCGCACCAGGATGGGCTCCAGGTTGCCGGCCCGTGCCCAGCTGAACACCCGCGCCGAGGCGTCCAGGTGGCCGATGACGGCCGTGGCGGTGGTGCCCTCCAGGCGGTGGATCACCAGGTCGTTCAGCAGGGCCAGCAGGCCGTTCGCGGGCTCGCCGGTCATCGTCAGCCCGACCAGCGCGTGGCGGAGCTGCGCCATGTGGGCGATCGCGGGCAGGCCGTGCCCTGACACGTCGCCGATCGCGAGCAGCACCCGCCCGTCGGGCAGCGGCGCCGCCTCGAACCAGTCGCCGCCGAGGCTCGCCGTCTTCTCCGCCGGCACGTACCGCACGGCGATGCGGGTGGGCGGCAGGTCCAGACAGCCGACCGGGTCGGGCAGGATCGCCTCGCGCAGCGCCAGCATCACGTGCCGCTCCTCGGCGGCCTTGACGCGGGCCTCCAGGAGCTGGCGGCGCGACTCCGACATGATGCGCTCGGCGCGGCGGCGGCCGGTGATGTCCTGGAAGACGGCGTGCACGCCCCGCACCGCCACCGTGGCGCGGCCGCCCGAGCCCGTGGCGCGGCCCGGGTCCGGTGCACGATCTGAGTCCGGTGCACGTCCCGAGTCCGGTGCGTGGCCCGGGTCCGGTGCGCGGCCCGAGGACAGCAGGGGCTCCAGGACGACGCGGAGGTTGCGCAGCTCACCGCCGCGCCTGATGCGCAGCTCCGCCTGCGCCGGCTCCGCCTCGTGCACCACGGTCAGCAGGAGCTGCTCCAGCATCCGCAGGTCGTCCGGCTCCACCAGGCAGGCCAGCTCCGGCAGGTCCGCGGGCCCCTCGGCCGGGTCGCGGCCGAAGATCACGTACACCTGGTCCGACCAGGCGCTCGCCCCGGTGCGCAGATCCCACTCGGCCCATCCCATGTTGCCCAGCCGCTGGGCGTGCGCCAGCCGGACGGCCAGCAGCTCTCGCTCGGCGGACACCTGGTACGGCGTCCCGGCGGCACTGCCGGGACGCCGCCGCTGCCCCGGCCCGCCGGTGATGACGTCGACCATGAGACACACCCTCGAATGCAGTGGAACGGGACATTCGCCTCACACTATGCGGTCGAATGTGAGCGAAGGGTAGCGATGACTTGCCGTGTTGTAAGACCTTTTCGCGGATTTTAGGAGGTGGCGCCGGGAGTAGATTTGGGGCCGTGACGTCCTCAGATCTGTATCCCGTATCCCGCCTGGCCGCCGTCCAGGAGGCCACCGCCAAGGCCGGCATCGACGCGCTCCTGCTCACCCCGGGCCCCGACCTGCGGTACGTGAGCGGGTACGACGCCAAGCCGCTGGAGCGGCTCACCTGCCTGGTCGTGCCCGCCTCCGGCGAGGCGTACATGCTGGTGCCCCGCCTGGAGCTGCCCGCCGCCGAGGCGTCGCCCGCCTCGCGGCTCGGGCTGGAGTTCGTGGCGTGGGACGAGACCGACGACCCGTACCGGATCGCCGCCGACCGGCTCGGGCGGGTGGCGACGGTCGGGCTCGCGGACCGGATGTGGGCCATGTCGTCGCTGCGCTTCCGCGACGTGCTGCCGGACGCGCGGCAGGTGCTGGCCGGCAGCGTGCTGCGTGAGCTGCGGATGCGCAAGTCGCCGGTCGAGGTGGCCGCGCTGCGCGAGGCCGGCGAGGCCATCGACTCCGTGCACCGGCAGGTGCCGGAGCTGCTGCGCGCGGGCCGCACCGAGCGCGAGGTGGGCCGCGACATCGCCGAGGCGATCCTCGCGGCCGGGCACTCCACGGTCGACTTCGTCATCGTCGCCTCCGGCCCCAACGGCGCCAGCCCGCACCACGAGGTGTCCGACCGCGTCATCCAGCCGGGCGAGCCGGTCGTGGTCGACATCGGCGGCCAGCTCCACAACGGCTACTGCTCCGACTCCACCCGCACCTACAGCGTGGGCGAGCCGCCCGCCGAGTTCGCCGCCTACTACGAGGTGCTGCGCCAGGCGCAGGAGGCCGCCTGCGCCGCCGTGCGGCCCGGCGTGCCGTGCGAGTCGATCGACGCCGCCGCCCGCGACCTCATCGCCGAGGCCGGGTACGGCGAGTACTTCGTGCACCGCACCGGGCACGGCATCGGCATCGAGACGCACGAGGAGCCCTACATCGTCTCCGGCAACGCCGAGCCGATGGAGCCCGGCTTCGCCTTCTCCGTCGAGCCCGGCATCTACCTGCCGGGCCGCCACGGTGCCCGCATCGAGGACATCGTCGTCTGCGGAGAGAACGGCGGAGAACGGGTGAACCTCACCCCTCGTGAATTGGTGATCATTTAGGCAGAATTCAGGGCACGTAAACTCTCACAAGGAGTATCTGTCGATGACTGTTGAGCGTGCCCTGCCCACCCCCGAGGCGCACGACCTGATCCAGCTGACCCGTGAGCTGGTCGCCAAGGAGGTCGCGCCCCGGGCGGCGGCCGACGAGGCGGCCGGGCGGTTCCCGCGCGAGGTGTTCGCCACCTTGGGCGCCGCCGGGCTGCTCGGCCTGCCCTATCCCGAGGAGTACGGCGGCGCGGCCCAGCCGCAGGAGGTCTACCTCCAGGTCGTCGAGGAGCTGGCGGCCGGCTGGCTGGCCGTGGGCCTCGGCACCTCCGTCCACACCCTGTCGTGCTTCCCCGTCGCCGCCTACGGCAGCGAGGAGCAGAAGGCCGGCCTGCTGCCCGGCATGCTCGGCGGCGACCTGCTCGGCGCGTACTGCCTGTCGGAGCCCCAGTCGGGCTCCGACGCCGCCGCCCTGACCACGCGGGCCGTGCCCGGCCCCGACGGCTACACGGTCGACGGTGTCAAGGCGTGGATCACCCACGGCGGGATCGCCGACTTCTACCTGCTCATGGCCCGCACCGGCGAGCCGGGCGCGCGCGGCGTGTCCTGCCTGTACGTCCCGGCCGGCGTGGAGGGCCTGTCGGCCGGCACGCCCGAGCACAAGATGGGCATGCGGTCCTCGCCGACCGCGCAGGTCCGCTTCGACGGGGTACGCCTGCCGCACGACGCGCTGGTCGGCGCCGAGGGCGAGGGCTTCCGCATCGCCATGGCGGCGCTCGACGGAGGCCGGCTCGGCATCGCCGCCTGCGCGGTCGGCGTGGCCCAGGCCGCGCTCGACGCCGCCTCCGCCTACGCCCGCGAGCGCCGCCAGTTCGGCAGCCGCATCGTCGACTTCCAGGGCGTCTCCTTCATGCTGGCCGACATGGCCACGCAGGTCGCCGCCGCCCGGGCGCTCTACCTCGACGCCGCGCGGCTGCGCGACGCCGGACGGCCGTACGGGACGCGGGCCGCGATGGCCAAGCTGTTCGCGACGGACGCGTGCATGAAGGTCACCACGGACGCGGTGCAGGTGCTCGGCGGGTACGGCTACGTCGAGGACTTCCCGGTCGAGCGGTACATGCGGGAGGCCAAGGTGCTGCAGATCGTCGAGGGCACCAACCAGATCCAGCGGCTCGTCATCGGCCGCGCCCTCGCACAGGAGCGGCCGGGCCTGTGAAGGGTGTCGTCCTGCTGCTGGGGCTGGGCCTGGGATCAGGGCTCGTGACGGGATGCGGGTCGCAGGGGGCGCTGAGCCAGGAGGTCGTCGACCGGGCCCGCGCCTCCGGGGCGGCGCCCGACCTGATCTACGCCGTCGAGCTGGACGGGTACCGGCTGCTGGAGCAGTCGGCGGGCGGGATCGGCGAAGAGGGCTACGGCGCGTACTACGGTGCCGACGGCGGCTCGGGCGAGCCCGTGCAGCTGCGGATCGACCGGGGCGGATTCAGCGACACGCTGTGCGCCACCACGCCCATGGCGAGCGGTCCCGGCGGCACCGGCGCGCAGGGCGGCCAGGTGCGGTGCGAGCGCGACGGCGAGGGCTGGTACCGGACGGACGGGGCGCGCCAGGACTACACCGTGGTCCGCGGCGACCACTACATCCGGCTGACCGGCCCGGTGGGGCAGGTCGGCCGGGAGGCGCTGCGGAAGGCCGTGACAGGGGCCCGCCCCGCCGTCGGTGACGGCACGCCCGCGCCGCCGCCGACCGCCGTGCCCCGCGGCGACCTCCCCACGGCCGGCGACGGCGCCCCGGACAACCACGTGGGTCCGGGCGGCTGACCGCCGCTACCCGCCCGCGTCCGCCAGGGCGCGGGCGAAGGCGGCGTGGACGTCGGCCGTGAACAGCACGAACCGCGCCTCCTCCAGCTCCGCGCCGGCGGCCCGGACGGCGGTCACCGCGATGCGGGCGGCGTCGTCCACGGGCCAGCCGTAGATGCCGGCCGACACGGCGGGCAGCGCCACGGTGGCGGCGCCCAGCTCGCCGGCCACCCGCAGCGCCTCCCGGTAGCAGGAGGCGAGCAGCGCCGAGCGGTCCTCGCGGGTGGAGTGGACGGGGCCGGCCGTGTGGATGACCCACCGGGCGGGCAGCTCGCCCGCCGTGGTGGCCGCCGCCTGGCCCACCGGCAGCCCGTCGGGGTACCGGGTGGCGCGCAGCCGCCGGCACTCCGCGAGGATCGCCGGGCCGCCGCGCCGGTGGATGGCCCCGTCGACGCCGCCGCCGCCGAGCAGCGAAGGGTTCGCGGCGTTGACGACGGCGTCGACCCGCTGCTCGGTGATGTCCCCCTGGACGAGCGTGATCCTCATGCCAGCGAGTCTTCCGCACCGGTCGCCGGTTATTCGGTTGTGCGGCGGGCAGGTCGTCTGCTGTACTCCCGGCGACGACAGACCCCAGACCCTAGACCACAGACCAAGGAGGCGGAGATGCGGCGTAGGTCCATGTCCATTCGGCAAGGAGGTTCCATCTACGTGAAGGACATGACGCTTCGTGCGTACGCTCAACCTGGGAATTCTGGCGCATGTAGACGCCGGTAAGACGAGCCTGACCGAGCGGCTGCTGCACGCCGCCGGTGTCATCGACGAGGTCGGCAGCGTCGATGACGGCACCACACAGACCGACTCGCTCGCGCTGGAACGCCGGCGCGGCATCACCATCAAGTCCGCCGTCGTGTCGTTCACCGTCGGCGGCGTCACGGTCAACCTGATCGACACGCCCGGTCACCCGGACTTCATCGCCGAGGTGGAGCGGGCCCTCGGTGTCCTGGACGGCGCCGTGCTGGTCGTCTCGGCCGTCGAAGGGGTGCAGGCGCAGACCCGCGTGCTCATGCGCACGCTGCGCAGGCTGCGCATCCCCGTGATCATCTTCGTCAACAAGATCGACCGTTCGGGCGCCGACCCGGGACGGGTCCTGCGGGCCGTCGCCGAGAGGCTGACCCCGGACGTCGCACCTCTGGGCGCCGTGCGCGGGGCCGGCACACGCGACGCCGCCTTCGTCCCGTACGGGCCCGGCGACGCCGGCTACGTGACCGGCCTGGCCGAGGCGCTGGCCGAGCGCGACGACGCGCTGCTGGCCGCCTACCTCGACGGCGGGCCCGCCCTCACCCATGACCGGCTGCGCCGCGCGCTCGCGGACCAGACGGCGCGGGCGCGGGCGTACCCGGTGCTGTTCGGGTCGGCGATCACCGGGGCGGGCGTGGACGCGCTGCTGGCCGGGATCGAGGAGCTGCTGCCGGCCGCCGACCCCGACCCGGGCGCCCCGGCGTCGGGCACCGTCTTCAAGGTCGAGCGGGGGCCGGCCGGGGAGAGGGCCGCCTACGTGCGGATGCTGTCGGGGACGCTGCGGGTGCGCGACCGGGTGCGCTTCGGCCCCGCAGCCGTCTCAGGCAGCGGTGAGCGGGAGGGCAGGGTCACGGCGATCCGCGTGTTCGACCGGGGAGCGGCGGATCCGGGGGCGGCGCTCCCGGCCGGGCGGATCGGGACGGTGCGGGGCCTCACCGGGATCCGGATCGGCGACGAGATCCACGAGGCGTCGTCGCCGGCCGCTTCCCCGGCCGTCGCCGGCAATCACGCCCGGCCGGTGCGGGCGCCCGGGAACGGGTGGTTCGCGCCGCCCAGCCTGGAGACCGTCGTCGTGCCCGCCCGCCCCGCCGACCGGGCGGCGCTGCACACGGCCCTGACCGAGCTCGCCGATCAGGACCCGCTCATCGGCCTGCGCCAGGACGACGAGCGGCAGGAGATCTCCATCTCCCTCTACGGCGAGGTGCAGAAGGAGGTCGTCCAGGACACGCTGGCCGCCGAGTACGGCCTGCACGTCACCTTCCGCGAGACCACCACCATCTGCGTCGAGCGCCCCGCCGCCCCCGGCGAGGCCGTGGAGCTCCTCGGCCAGGACGGCAACCCGTTCGCCGCCACGCTCGGCCTGCGGGTCGAGCCGGCCCCGCCCAGCGCGGGCGTCGCCTTCCACGTGCAGGCCGAGCTGGGCACACTCCCGCTGTACGTGTACAAGTCGGTCGGCGAGCTGGCCGAGACGATCGGCGGCACGGTGCGCGACACGCTTCGGCAGGGGCTGCGCGGCTGGGAGGTCATCGACTGCGCGGTCACCCTGACACGCTCCGGCTACATCTCGCCGGTGTCCACGGCACGCGACTTCCGGCTCCTGACGCCGCTGGTGCTGATGAGCGCTCTGCGGCGGGCCGGGACGGTCGTGTGCGAGCCGGTCCACCGCTTCCACCTGGAGGTCCCGGCGGACACGGCCGGGCAGGTCGCGGCCGTCCTGGGCCGGCTGCGCGCCGTCCACGGCGACACGGCACGACGGGGCCCCTGGTACGAGCTGGAGGGTGACATCCCGGCCGCCGAGGTCCACCGGCTGGAACGGCGGCTGCCGGGGCTGACCCGGGGCGAGGGCGTCCTGGAGACCGCGTTCGACCACTACCGGCCGGTCCGGGGGCCCGCACCCGTCCGGCGGCGCGACGGCCGCGACCCGCTCGACCGCGAGCAGTACCTGCTGCACGTCGCGCGGCGGGTGTAGCCGATGACCTCCGAGACCCGGCAGGACCGGGACGATCGGCATGCCGTCGGAGACGGGCACCCCCGCACCACGGAACGCGCCGCCACGGAACGCACCACGGAACGCGCCGCCACGGAACGCACGGGAGGCCGCGAAAGGCGCGGACGGCTTGGGTGGCGCGGATGGCGCGGACGGTGGCGATGGCAGGCAGGGCGCGGGAGGGCCCGGCGCGGCCCGGATCGGAGCGCGGACCAAAGCGCGGGCCGGAGCGCGGGCCGGAGCCGGGAGGTCCGGCGGAGTGTGCTGCGGCTCATGTGGCCGGGACGGCGGGCCGCCGTGGTGCTGGGCGTGGCCGTCGCCGCCATGACCGTGCTCCCGCTGGCGGGCCCCCAGCTCACCCGCCGCTTCGTCGACGACGCCATCGCCGGCGCGGGCACCGGCCGGCTCACGCTGATCGCGCTGGCCGCCCTCGCGGCGGCCGTCGCGGGGCAGGCGGCCCGGCTGGCGGCCGCCTGGCTGGCCAGCCGGCTCGCCTGGGACGGCACCGACCGTCTCCGTGAGCGGCTGGCCGGGCACGCCCTCGGCCTCGACATGGACTTCCACGGCAGGCACACGCCCGGCGAGCTGATCGAGCGGGTGGACGGCGACGTGGTGGCCGTGTCGGGGTTCGTCGTGGCGTTCCTCATGGACGTCGTGGCCGGCGGCCTGCTGCTGGCCGGGGTGATCGCCGTCGTGTTCGCCGCCGACCCGCTTCTGGGCGCCGCCCTGCTCGCGTACTGCGTGCTCGTCGGGTTCGGCACGACGCGCGCGCAGCGGCTTGCCGTGCCCTCCGCCGCCGCGGCGAGAGCGGCCCAGGCGCGGCTGTACGGCGAGATGGAGGAGCGGCTGGCCGGAGCCGAGGACATCCGCGCCAACGGCGCGGGCGGGCACGTCGTGAGCCGCTTCCTCGGCACCGCCGCCGTCTGGTACCGGGCCGAGCACCGGGCCGACCGGATCGGCAGCGGCCTGCTGGCGGGCACGTCGGTCGCGTTCGCCGCCGGGACGGCGCTCATGCTGGCCCTGGCCGCGTGGGCCCGGGCGAGCGGGACGCTCACGGTCGGCACCGCCGTCCTGGTGTTCCAGTGCACGGTGATGGTGCGTACGCCGTTCGAGCGGCTGATCGACCGGCTGCGCGACTACCAGGGCGCCCTCGCGGGGATCACCCGCATCGGCGGCCTGCTGGCCGAGCGGCGCACGCTGCCCGCGCCCGCCCGGCCCCGCCGGCTTCCCGCGAGCGGGCCGCTCGCGCTGGAGCTGGACGCGGTCGCCTTCGGCTACGACGCCCGCGACGCCCCCGGCGAGCGGGTGCTGACGGACGTCACGTTGTCGCTGGCGCCGGGGGAGACGCTCGGGCTGGTCGGCCGCACCGGGAGCGGCAAGACCACGATCACGCGGCTCGTGCTGCGCCTGTACGACCCGGCGCGGGGCGCCGTGCGGGTGGGCGGGCTCGACCTGCGCGACGTGGACACCGCCTCCCTGCGCGAGCGGGTGTGCGCGGTCACGCAGGACGTGCGGCTGTTCGGCGCCGACGTCCGCGACAACCTGACCCTGTTCCGTCCCTCGCCCGGCGACGACCGGTTACGGCGGGCGCTGGCCGACGCCGGGCTCGGCGAGTGGCTGGCCGGGCTGCCCGACGGGCTCGACACCGAGCTGCGAGGCCTGTCGGCCGGGGAGGCGCAGTTGCTGGCGTTCGCGCGGGCGTTCCTGGCCGACCCGGGGCTGGTCGTGCTCGACGAGGCGTCCAGCCGGCTGGACCCCGCCACCGAGCGGCGCGTCGAGCGCGGCATGGACCGGCTGCTCGCCGGCCGCACGGGCGTGATCGTCGCGCACCGGCTGTCGTCGCTGGCGCGGGTCGACAAGATCGCGGTCATGTCGCACGGGCGGGTCGTCGAGTACGGCCGCCGCGAGGAGCTGGCGGCGGACCCGGGCAGCCGCTTCGCGCGCCTGCTGAAGCTGGCGGGGGTGAACCGATGAGCCGCGCGGGAGGTGACGTGGACCCGATGAGCCGCGCGGGAGATGACGTGGACCCGATGAGCCGCCCGGGAGATGACATGGACCCGAGGACGGGGCGTGGGGCGGGCGTGTGGACGGTGGTGGCGGGGCTGGTGCGGTTCGACCTGCGCCGGTTCCTGGTGGGCGCGCTGCTGTGGATGCCGGTCAGCGTGCTGCCGCTGGGCACCGGCCTGGCGCTCCAGGCGATCTTCGACGGGATCAGCGGGCGGGCCGCCGCCGCGCCGGGCCAGGTGCTGTGGTTGTGCGCCGCGCTCGTCGGCGTGGAGCTGGCCCGGGGCCTGACCATGGTGGTCGCCTGGACGTACGGCGACTACTGGTGGGACGCGGCGGCCACCCTGCTGCGCTCCAACCTGCTCCGCTCGGTCCTCACCGCCCCGGGCCCGGCCGCGGCCAGGCTGCCGTACGCGCCGGGCGACGCGCTCGCGCGGCTGCGGGACGACGTGAGCGACCTGGTGGAGCTCGTGGACGAGGCGGTGCCGCTGGCCGGGGCGATCCTGTTCGGCGGGACCGCGCTCGGGATCATGGCGGCGATCGACCCCGTCGTCACGGCGGCGCTGGTGGTGCCGATGGTCGTGATCGGGGTCGCCGGCCGGCTGATGAGCCGCCGGGTCCGGCGGTTGCACCAGCGGGCGCGGGCGCTCGGCGCGGACGTCACCGCCTACGTCGGGGAGATGTTCGGCGGCGTGCTCGCGCTCAAGGTGGCGGGCGCGGAGGCGGCGGCCCTGGAGCGGCTGCGCGAGCGCAACCGGGCGCGGCGCGACGCCGCCCTCCGCGACCGGCTGGCCACCGACCTGCTGGAGGGCGTGACGAACGCGACCGTCGAGATCGGCGTCGGCCTGGTCCTGGTGCTCGCCGCGCCGGCCATGCGCCGCGGCGGTTTCACGGTGGGCGACCTGGCGCTGTTCACCAGCTACGCGGGCTGGCTGGCGGCGTTGCCGCGCGTCGTCGGCGGGATCCTCGCCCGGCTGCCGCACGCCGCCGTCGCCACCGGCCGCCTCACCGCGCTCATGGCGCCGCACGAGGACGCCGGCGACCTGGCGCGCGACACCGGCGTGTGGTTCCATCGCGAGCCGCCCGCCGCGGTGCCGCCGCCGCGCCACGGCGACCCCCTGGAGGTGCTGGAGGCGCGCGGCCTGACCGTCCGCCTCGGGCCGCACGGCGCCGCGCTGCGGGAGGTGGACCTGCGGGTGCGGCGCGGCTCGTTCACGGTCGTCACCGGCGCCGTGGGCGCGGGCAAGACGACGCTGGTACGGGCCCTGCTCGGGCTGCTGCCGGTGGACGCCGGGACGATCACCTGGAACGGCCGGCCCGTCGCCGACCCCGGGACGTTCCTGGTGCCCGGCCGGGTCGCGTACGCCGGGCAGGTGCCCCGGCTGTTCTCGGAGTCGCTGCGGGAGAACGTGCTGCTCGGCGTCCCCGGTGACGGCCTGGAGCGGGCGCTGCGGCTCGCGGCGCTGGAGGACGACCTCGCCGCCATGCCGGAGGGGCCGGACACCGTGGTCGGGCCGCGCGGCGTGCGGCTGTCCGGCGGCCAGGCGCAGCGGGCGACCGCCGTCCGCGCGCTCGTACGGGCTCCGGACCTGCTCGTCGTCGACGACCTGTCGTCCGCGCTGGACGTCGAGACCGAGGAGCTGCTGTGGGAGCGGCTCGCGACGGCCGCCCGCGACGGGAGCGGGCCCTCGACGCTGCTCGTGGTGTCGCACCGGAGGGCCGCCCTCGAACGGGCCGACGAGGTCGTCGTCCTCGACCGTGGCCGGGTCGCCGGGCGCGGGCCGCTGGCCGGGCTGCTGGAGAGCTGCCCGGAGATGCGGCGGCTGTGGGCGGAGGAGCGGATCACGGAGGCCGGTGAGCGGGCACCCGACTGACGGGCACCCGACTGACGGGCACCCGACTGGACGGCGAGCGGACACCCGGCTGAGCCGCCCCCGCACGTGGGAGGCGGGGGCGGCATGACAGACGTACCAGGGGAAGGGGTGACTGACGCCCGCTTCGGGGTGCATGGCACAGTGGTCCACCGCAAGAAGAAGGCGTCCCAGGGCGGGACGCGCGGCGCACAGGGGGAGACCGTGGTCAGTACGGCCGGCTCAGAGGTACGCGAGTGGCTGCTGAAGGGACTGCAGCGCGCCGACCCCCGCACCACCGGACCGCACCACGAGGAGGCACCCGAGCACCAGCACACCTGGTGGCAGGTCATGTGCCTCACCGGCGTCGACTACTTCTCCACGCTCGGCTACCAGCCGGGCATCGCCGCCCTCGCCGCCGGCGCGCTCAGCCCGATCGCCACGCTGCTGCTGGTGGCGCTCACCCTGTTCGGGGCCCTGCCGACGTACCGGGCCGTCGCCGAGCAGAGCCCCCACGGGCTCGGCTCCCTGTCCATGCTCGAACGGCTGCTGCCCGGCTGGCGCGGCAAGCTGCTCGTGCTGTTCCTGCTCGGCTTCGTCGCCACGGCGTTCATCGTGACGATCACACTGTCGGCGGCCGACGCCACCGCGCACATCCTGCACAACCCGTTCGTGCCCGAGGCCCTGGCCGGTTGGCAGGTCCCCGTGACGCTGCTGCTGATCGCCGCGCTCGGCGGGGTGTTCCTCGCCGGGTTCAGCGAGGCCATCTCCATCGCCGTCGTCCTGGTGGCCGTCTACCTGCTGCTGAACATCGTCGTCGTGGCCACCGCCGTCGAGCACGTGCTCGCCGCCCCGTCCAAGGTCACCGACTGGCAGAACCTGCTGGCCGCCGACTACGCCAGCCCCGTCGCCATGGTCGCCGTGTCGCTGTACGTGATGCCCAAGCTCGCCCTCGGCCTGTCCGGCTTCGAGACGGGTGTCGCCGTGATGCCGCTGGTCAGGGGCGACCTGGCGCAGCGGGTCAAGGGCACGCGCAAGCTGCTGACCACCGCGGCGGTCATCATGAGCGTCTTCCTCATCACCTCCAGCTTCGCCACGACCGTGCTCATCCCGGCCAAGGAGTTCGCCGAGGGCGGCTCGGCCAACGGGCGCGCGCTGGCGTACCTGGCGCACGAGTACCTGGGCGACTGGTTCGGCACCGCCTACGACCTCAGCACCATCGCCATCCTCTGGTTCGCCGGCGCCTCGGCCCTGGCGGGACTGCTCAACATCGTGCCGCGCTACCTGCCCCGGTACGGCATGGCCCCCGACTGGTCGCGCGCCGCCCGGCCCATGGTGCTGGTCTTCACCGCCATCTCGTTCGTCATCACGATCTTCTTCGGCGCCGACGTCGAGTCCCAGGGCGGCGCCTACGCCAGCGGCGTGCTCGCGCTCATCCTGTCGGCCGCCGTCGCCGTCACCCTCTCGGCCTGGACCAGCCGCCGGATCAGGGCCGCCGTGCCGTTCGCGGTCATCACGCTGATCTTCGCCTACGCCCTCGTGGCGAACATCATCGAGCGGCCGGACGGCCTGGTCATCGCCCTGCTGTTCGTGCTGGGCATCGTGATCACCTCGCTCGTGTCGCGGGCCACCCGCTCCACGGAGCTGCGCGTCACCGAGATCACGCTGGACGACCTCGCCCGCCGGTACGTCAACGAGACCGGCGACCTGCGCCTCATCGCCAACGAGCCGCATGCCCGTGACTGCAAGGAGTACGTCGACAAGGCCCGCGAGGCCTGGGAGCTGCACCGGCTGCGGCCCTCCGAGGGCATCCTGTTCCTGGAGGTCACGGTGCCCGACGCCTCGGAGTTCGCCAGCGAGGTCAGGGTCGTGGGCGAGGAGCGGCACGGCTACCGCATCCTGCGCATGGAGAGCCCGACCGTGGCCAACGCCATCGCCGCCCTGCTGCTCTACCTGCGCGACCAGACGGGCAAGATGCCGCACGTGTACTTCCACTGGGCCGCCGAGGGCAACCCGATCGGCGCGCTGCTGCGCTACCTGGTGTTCGGCGGCGGCGACATCCCGCCGCTGACCCGCGAGGTGCTGCGGCAGGCCGAGCCCGACGCCGCGCGCCGTCCGGTCGTCCACGTGGGCTGATGCCCCATGAGGCGGTGGGGAACCGGAGCGCCAAGATCACGATTGGCTTGATCATCTGTCGGACGCGGGCCGTCTCCGAAAAGATGGGAGCGCTCCCGAAGGAGCGCCCTGATCGCAGTTGGAAGGCAGATCTTGACCCCCTTACGCATTCGGCTCGCGGCGGCCCTGACCGGCATCGCCCTCGCCCTCCCGGCCGGCGTCGCGCCGGTGGCGTCCGCGGCCGCCGCGGCGGCACCCGAGCCCGCCGAGCCCCAACCCGCCGGCGCCGGCGCCGCCGCCACCCTCACCCTCATCACCGGAGACGTCGTCGACTACCGGCCGCCCTCTCAGGGCGGCGTCCCCTCGGTCGCCATCAGACCCGCGCCCCGGCCGGACGGCGCGGCCGTCACGTTCGCCACGTTGCCCAGCAGGGACGGCGGTTACCTCGTCCTGCCCTCCGACGCCGCCTCGATGATCGCCGAGGGGACTCTCGACGAGGAGCTGTTCGACGTCGAGACACTGGCGCGGGACCAGCGCGCCGCGGCGATCCCCCTGCTGATCACCTACGCGGGCCATCGGGCCGAGCCGTCGCTCGCGCGGACCGCGGACGACCTGCCGGCGAGCGAGAACGTACGCGCGCTCAGCAGCGTCAACGGCGCCGCGATCACCGTGCCCGCGGACGGGGCGGACGAGTTCTGGGCCGGGCTCCGGACCGCCAGGAGCGCCGGCGGCATCGCCAAGATCTGGCTGGACCGTAAGACGGAGGCCTCGCTCGACCGGAGCGTCCCGCTGATCGGCGCGCCCACCGGCTGGGAGAAGGGCTTCGACGGCAAGGGCGTCAAGGTCGCCGTCCTCGACACCGGCATCGACACCGCCCATGAGGACTTCGCCGGACGGATCCTGGCGACCGAGAACTTCTCCGACGCCCCCGGCATCGCCGACCGGCTGGGCCACGGCACACATGTGGCCTCGACCGTCGCAGGCGCCGGCAAGACGTACAAGGGTGTGGCGCCGGCCGCGTCCCTGCTGGTCGGCAAGGTGCTCGGAGACGGCGGCCGCGGCGACTGGTCGTGGGCGATCGCCGGCATGGAGTGGGCCGCCGAGCAGGGCGCCGACGTGGTCAACATGAGCCTGGGCAGCTGCTGCGGCGACGGCACCGACCCGGTGAGCCAGGCGCTGAACGAGCTTTCCAAGAAGTACGGCACGCTCTTCGTCACGGCGGCGGGCAACGAGTCGGACCCGCTCACTGTGAGCGTCCCGGCCGCGGCCGACGAGGCGCTGGCCGTGGGCGCCGTGGACAAGACGACCGGTACGACGCTCGCGGACTTCTCCAGCCGGGGCCCCAGGCTCGGCGACGCGGCCGTCAAGCCCAACATCGTCGCTCCCGGCGTGGACATCGTCGCCGCCCGCTCGGCGGACTCCAGCGTGCCCCCGGTGCCCGGCGATGACCGCTACACGTCGTACAGCGGCACCTCCATGGCGACTCCGCACGTGGCCGGGGCGGCCGCGATCCTGGCCCAGCAGCATCCCGGTTGGCGCGCCGGCGAGCTGCGCGACGCGCTGGCCTCCACAGCCGAGCGGAACGACGCCCACAACTGGTTCGAGCAGGGCAGCGGCCGGGTGAACGTGGCCCGCGCGGTCACCCAGAGCGTCTTCGCGACCGCCGTGGTCGACTTCCGCCTGCTGGGCCGATCCGCCGCCACCCGGCAGATCACGTACCGCAACACCGGCGCGGAACCCGTCACGATCGCTCTCTCCCTCCTCACCCGCGGCTGGAGCGGGCAGCCGGCCCCCGCCAAGGCGATCTCCCTCGGGGCGGCGAGCGTCACCGTGCCCGCGAACGGCACCGCCACCGTGGATCTCAAGGTCGACCCGGCGGCCGGGCCCGCCGGCGCCTACGGCGGCTGGGTCCTGGCGACCGGCGGCACCGACGTACGGCTGGTGACGCCGTTCAGCTACTACACGGGCCCAGCCACGCACACGCTCGGGGTGTCGCTGGTCAACTCGTACGGGACCAAGGAGTTCTTCCCCGGTTACCAGGCCGAGCCGATCGTGTACGCGATCCCGCTGCGGCGCCCGAACAGCCCCGAAGACCCCTTCAACCCCTACGGCTACTACCACCTGCGCACGGACTTCGCCGGGAACGGCGAGTTCTCGCTCCCCGCGGGCGACTACGAGGTGATCGGCATCGCCGTCGAGAACCGGATCAGCAACCGCAACAGCTGGGTGATCGAGACGGTCAGCCTGGACGGGGACAAGACAGTCACGCTGGACGCGCGCAAGACGGTGCCCATCCGGCCGGACACTCCGAAGGCGGCGGACGGGGGCGGTCAGGCCTACTACGTCCGCACCTTCACCGACCGCGCCATGCCCGTCTCCCTGTACGGCGGCTCGGTGGGCGGCGGCCACGACCTGTACGTCTCGCCGGTCTCCGCCCCCAAGGCGGGCAAGCTGCGGCTGTCACACCAATGGAACCTGGAGCCTCCGGTCCTCGTCTCCGCCACGGCCGGCCGGGTCAAGCTGCTTCCGGCGTACGACATGGACTCCCTGCGGGCGCTCACCTCCGTCACGACACATCCCGTCGTCTCGGTCGGGCAGGGCCGCCCGGAGGACTTCGCCGGGCTGGACGTGACGGGCAAGGTCGTCCTTGCCGGGATCCCGGTCGATACAGGGAGCGGCACGCCGTACGTCACCGCGAGCGCGAAAATGGACGACGCCGCCTGGAACGCCTCCCGGCGTGGAGCGGCCGGCATCCTCGGATACCTCGACGCCGACGGCGGCCGGGCGAGGGTGCCCGCGGGCGGGCCTGCGTTCCTGCGGCTGGGCCTGAGCGCCTCGGAGGGCCGCGCCGTGCGCGCCGCGCTCGGCAAGGGGCCGGTCTCGCTGCGCCTGGAGCCCTACCAGGGCCCGGACGTCACCTACCATCTCCGCTTCGACGAGCACGGCCGGGTGCCCGCCAGGCCGGTGAAGGTCGGCATGGGGGAGATGGTGCGCGTCGACGCCACGTACCACGCGGACCAACCGGACACCAGCGGCTGGGAGTACGGGGAGTCGTCGGCCGGCGAGGAGCCCGGGCGGATGACGTACGGCGGTTCGCTGCGGATGCCGGTGGCCCGCACGGAGTACTTCGGGCCTGTCTCGGACGACGTGATCTGGTCGCGCACGATCACCAACCACGGGCTGGACCTGCGTTCGGACGACCGGTTCACGCGCCGCGACCGGCGGCTGACGGAGCGGTGGTTCAAGGCGCCGCTGGTACCGGGGGCCGCGGACGTGCCGGCCGGGCACCCCGTCGCGCTCCCGTGCGCCCTGTGCCGGGACGGCGATCGGTTCGTGCCCGCCGAGCAGTGGCTGGACTCCGACCCTCGCCACCACAGCGGCCTGAGCCCGGTCACCTCCGTGCCCCGGTTGTTCGTCGGCGATCAGGAGGTGGCGGCGCAGGGGACGCGACCTCGGTCGTTCACCGTTCCGGCGGCGGCGGGGCCGTACCGGCTGGAGGCGATGGACACGACTGAGCGGGCGCTGTCTCGAAAGGTGACCACGGCGTCGCGCTTCACCTCTTCCCCCGCATCGGGCACGCCGCGCGGATACTCCTGCTCGTTCGGAACCGCATGCGCCTTCCAACCGGCCGTCCAGCTCACCTACGACCTGCCGCTCGACCTGCTGAACCGCGCTGAGGCCGGCAAGAGGTACGCCTTCGAGCTGCGGGCCGGCGCGCATTCGGCCGTGCGGCGGGCGCCTGCCGTCACCCGGGTGAAGGTGGAGTTCTCCGTCGACGACGGGGCCACGTGGCGGGACGTCTCGCGTGTCGGACCGCGGGGCGGCGGACGGTTCGAGGTGGAGCTGTCGCATCCGCCGCTGGCGCGGACGAGCGGGTACGTGTCGCTGCGCGTCACGGCGTCGGACACGGCGGGAGGATCGGTGACCCAGACCATCGACCGCGCCTACGCGCTGAGATAGCACGGAAGCTGAGATAGCGCGGAAGCCGAGATAGCGCGGAAGCTGGGACAGCGCGGAAGAGGGACCGCGACAGGAGCGCCGGCGGCCAAGGGAGCGACGCCTCCCTTGGCCGTCCGCCCTCCGCCCTCCGCCCATCAGCCACCCGGCACCCCCCCTCCTGCCCGAGCACGGCGCCCTGGCCACCGGATCACACGGTCTGATGCGGGGGGCGGGTATGGGACGATTGCCCGTGACAGGCGGGTCATCTGCCGCGCAGTCCTCGCAGCATGGTGTCGAAGGTGTCGTCCCAGTGGCGGCGTGCCTGGGCGGTGTCGCCGAGGGCGCCGCGCAGTTCGAGGCTGCACAGTCCGTGCGCGAGGGCGTTGAGCCTGACGGCGACGTCGTGGGGCTGGGCGGGGGCGAAGGCGCCCTCGTCCACGCAGCGGGCGACGGCGGCGACCAGGGTGTCGAAGGTCGGCTGGATGAGTGCGGCGGTGGCGGCGTCGGGCTGGAACTCCGGGACCGGCCGGCCGAACATGAGCTCGTACAGGTGCGGGTTGGCCAGGGCGCTGGCGCGGTAGGCGTGGCCGAGGGCGAGCAGGTCGGCGACGGGCTCGCCGGTGCGGGGGACGGCGGCGTAGGCCGCGGCGAGCCGTTGGAACCCGGCCAGGAACATCTCGCGGACCAGGCCGGCCTTGTCGCCGAACAGTTGGTAGACGGCCGTGGTGGACACCCCGGCCTGTCGTGCGACGCGGCGGGTGGTCAAGGCCTCCGGACCCTCGGCGGCCAGGATCCGGCCGCCGGCGTCGACGAGGTCGCGGCGAAGCTCGGCGTAGTCG
>NZ_JBFAHO010000056.1:0-44046 GCF_040654215.1 Nonomuraea sp. NPDC050733
GCCGCCACCCAAGGCACTCAGACCTGGACGGACGGCAGCGCCGCCCCCATCATGCGCGACCTGCTACTCCTCAACGCCAGCCGCTTCCCGCTGCTTGCCACCACCCTGGCCATCCCCTCAA
The DNA here is from genome assembly GCF_040654215.1 of Nonomuraea sp. NPDC050733. NCBI lineage: Bacteria > Bacillati > Actinomycetota > Actinomycetes > Streptosporangiales > Streptosporangiaceae > Nonomuraea > Nonomuraea sp. NPDC050733. The sequence continues at coordinate 122 of NZ_JBFAHO010000056.1, forward strand.
CCACCACCACCCGGGAATTCGGCCTCCTCGCCCTCCTCGACGGCCTCGAACGCACCATCACTCAACGCACCCACAACAACGGCGACGAACAAACGGCTTCGCGCCCAGATCCTCCGTAAGCGGCGACCACCAGCGGCCCCCGAACACGATCTGCCCACCGACGGCCGGATTCCGGCTGGTGCCACTCCCGCGCCCCTGTGAGTCTCCTCAGGAACCGGAGTCGAGCAGATGAGCGGGCCGGTTACCTGGTGCGCCTGTAGCGGGTTCTCTGGCCGCGAGGACTGCGGACCCTGCGGCAGGGCCGCCGCGAAGTCGGCGTGTGCTTGCTCGATCGCTTCGGGGTAGGCGCTGGCCTTCACCTGCTCGGCGCGCGCCCGGTAGACGCTGTCCAGCGAGGGGTTCTGGGCCTTGTTCTTCCCCGAGGGGATGATCTGCAGCTCCTAGTCGGCTCCTCCGTCCAGCTTGGGCGCGGTGGCCCAGAACCGGCAGTGATGGGCGGTGCTCGCGTCCACGGGCGAGATGCCTCGGGGCGCGGAGTCGAGGGCCTGGATGGACGGGTACGCCCGCCACCACGGCAGGCCGGCACGGTTGGGGTCGCCCGCGGCGGCGAACGTACTCCAGTAGCGGATCATCTGCGCCGACAGGTGCCGCTGCGCCGGGCTGAGGGTGATGGACGTGCTCTCGATGTCGAAGAGCATGGGCAGCTCCGAGCCGTGGTAGGCGCCGGCCGGGTAGCCCTTGGGAAACAGACCGACGATGTCCGGCACGTCAGGGTCGGCGAACTCGAAGCCGTACACGGGCACCTGCCGGGCCAGCAGCTTGCTCGCGGTGAGGGTGGGGCACACCCAGCCGGCGTCCGTGCCGACGGCGGCCCAGGCGAGCGCAGCCGCGGAGCCGGCTCCATCGGCGCCGGTGGAGCCGCGGGTGTAGGCGCGGGGCGGGTATTCGGCGTACACACGCCGGGACTGGCGGGCGCCGAAGGTGGTGGTGAGCAGCTCCCGGTAGCGCGCGTCGTCGATCGGTCGTTCCAGTTCGAACAGCCGGGTGAACAGGCGGTGCTCGTGGCGGGTGTTGCCCTGCATCACGGGCACGCGGTGGAAGTCGCCCGAGCGCAGTGCGGCGGCCGGGTCGACCGGCAGCACCGGGGTGTCGTAGGCGGGCTGGGTGAAGCGGCCGTTGAGGGCGAGGAGCTTCCGGGCGTCCAGGCTGCGCAGGCACGTGGTCGCTCGCGCTCCCGCGCAGCCCAGTTCCCCGGCGGCCTTGGTGCCACGGGCCTCGATGTCGGCGCGTGAGGCCCAGTAGGAGACGGCCTCCAGGCCGGGCGCCATGACGTTCTTGGGCCAGCGTTGCAGGCAGGAGCCGCTCTGGATGATGGCGCGATGGAACAGGCCCGCCGCCTGGGGGGAGGTGAGCTGGGCGCAGACGCTCGCCCCGCCGGAGGATTCGCCCATCAGCGTGACCCTGCGCGGGTCTCCGCCGAACGAGGCGGCGTTGGCTCGCACCCAGCGCAGCGCGGCCTGCTGGTCGGCCAGGCCGTAGGAGCCCGAGCCGGGCAACTTCGGGTGGCCGAAGAAGCCGAACACACCGAGCCTGGAGTTGACGCTCACCACGACCACGCCGCCTGTGGCGGCCAGGCGGCGGGCGTCGAAGTCGCTGCCGGCGCCGGAGCTGAACGCGCCGCCGTGCAAGTAGACCAGAACCGGCCGCCGCCCGGCGGGCTTGCCGCCGGGGGTGGTGACGTTCAGGTAAAGGCAGTCCTCCGATGAGCGTGCCGCGAGCGCGCCCTGCTCGTCGAGCTGCGCGCACGCCGGCCCGGGGCGGCGCGCGTCGCGCGCCTCGGTCCAAGGACGGGGGCGCACCGGGAGGGTCCAGCGCCGTGCCCCCGTCGGCGGCTGGGCGTACGGAATGCCCTGATAAATCTGTACGCCCTGCTCGACGACGCCGCGCACCAGCCCCAGGTCGGTCTGCGCCACCGGGTCCCTCGCGTCCGCGGCCTCGCACATTGACATGATCAGCGCAAGCGCCGCCAACGCCGCCGTCACCCGCGCCGGGAGCCCTGTCGACAGCCTCCTCATGAGGCGGTCCAGTCCTTCAGCAGCCGGGCCCAGGTGCGATTGCGGGTGGTCTCCAGGAAGCGCCGGTGGTTGACCATGAGATAGATCTCGCCCTGTGCGGAGGTGCCGAGGATCAAGGGCTTGCCGGAGTTCAGCAGCCCGCCCACGCAACGTCCGTACAGGTCGGTGTACTCGTTCCTCACCGACGTCACCTCACCGGGCCGGAGGATGAGATCGGTCGTGCCGTCCCAGCCGCTGATCACCAGGCGGTCGGTGTGCAGCACCATCTGACCACGGCGGGGGAACAGCACGCGCTGGTCCGCTCCCGCCGCAATGCGATCACCCCGGCCTCGCGCGGCCAGTTCGTCAGCCGTGGAGCCGGCGAACGTGCCTTGCGCCAACGTCGCCTTTCGCTCGTTCATGGCACCAGACTTGCGACACCGGTCTACGGGCCGCAGTGAGCCAAAGTCGTGACCGGCTCCGACTTTGGTCGATGGCCGAAGCTGACCGTGCGTGTGCGGCGATGGTCGTGCCCCGCCGGTCTGGGGCGGCGTCGACGCTCCTTGATCACCCCGTGCCAGTGGCGACATGGCTCTCCAGATGCCACCCGACTGCATCCCTCATGACCTGCGACAACCCTTCGGCCAGACGCATTTGAACGGAAAGTCGCGGCAAGCCGCTCAACACTGCTCTGCTTACGGGACCTCTCGTTCGGATGCTCGTCATGCCCCGTGCAGAGTTGCTTGTGACATCGACACCGTCCCGGAACTTCGTCCGACAAGGCGACGTTGCTGCACCCGCTCGGCTACGGGGCGAAGAGGACTTGGGACTCGAGGTCGAGGCGGGTGGTCGGATCTGCGGCCGGGCGGGGTGAGGTTGAGGATCCAGTTGCCGAACCGGCGGATGACCTGGGTGATGTAGGGCGAGATGGTGGCCAGGTCGTCGAGGTCGACGGGGTGGCCGTCGGCGGCGATGGCGTTGGCGGCGTCCGTGATGTCCTGGGCGGTGGAGTAGATGACGCAGTTGGCCAGCAGCTCGTTGAACTTGATGATCTTCTCTTGGTAGTCGGGGTCGTTGTGGCCGGTGAGCTTGCCGCCGAACATCAGCCAGTCGGCGAAGTCGTGGAAGGACTCGTTGCGGTTGGTGACCGGGGTGATCTGCTCGCGAAGGCCGGGGTCCGACAGATACCGCAAGAGCGTGATCGTCCTGACGGCGCGGCCGAGTTCGCGGAAGGCCCGGTAGAGCCGGTTCTTGCGGGAGTGGTTGCCCAGCCGGCGCAGCAGGGTGACCGAGGACAGCCGGTTCTCCCGGATGGAGATCGCGGTGCGGAGCAAGTCCGTCCAGTGCGTCTCGATCAAGGTCCAGTCGATCGCCTCGTCGCCGAACAGTGAGACGATGTGCTGGTAGCGGGTGCCCGGGGTCGGCCGGTAGAAGATCAGGTCGTGCCAGTTGCGGATGCGGGGCAGCAGGTCGAACCCCAGGAGCGCGGCGAGTCCGAAGACCGGCAGCGACTGGCCTTGGGTGTCGGCATGGATGGTGTCGGGCTGGATCTCCGAGGCGTTCTTCAGCAGGCCCTCGATGATGTAGACCGCCTCCCATACCCCACAGGGGATGAAGTGGCTGAACAACGCGACGTAGGTGTTGGAAATGTGCCGATACGCGAGGCCTCCGTAGCCTCCGTACCGGATGTGGCTCTCGGCAAGGAGGTTGTTCTCCCATGTCTCGATCTGGGAGCCGTCGGCGGCCACGGTCTTGCCGTCGCCCCAGACCGAGGCGATGTCGAGCAGGTCGCGCTGCGGGAGCCGCTCGTGCACGGCCTCCTCTAGCTTGAGCGCCTCCTTGCTCCGCTCGGCGCCCTTGCGGCGTTTGAGCATCGGCCGGCCGCTCTCCAGGGTCAGGTCGGTGTTAGCCGGGTAACCGGAGTCGACCTCGGCGGCGGTGTCGGCCAGGAGCTGCCGGTAGTGGCGGGTGAGCTCGCGGGGAGTGGTCGGCAGGCCGGCTTCGGGCGCAGAACTCGGTGACGAGCGGTTCGCACACTTCCCAGGACATGAGCTGGTCGTGCAGGTTGGCGTGGGAGTCCGACCCGGCCACCGCGATGTCGCCCGACTTCAGTTCCGAAGCCAGGTAGGAGAACACGCACACCTCCAGGTGGCGGCGCACCAACAGGCCCGGCCGGTCTGGATCCTTGAGGATCTTTCGCCACATCGCGGAGGCGAACGCGTCCACGTCCGCCACCAGCTCCACCGCGGCCGTGGCACCGTCCGGGCTCACGCGTTCCACGGTGATCCGGTCGGGGACGAACGCCGCCCGGGTGTTCCGCTGGGCCTGCAGGTACTCCACCGCGTCCAGCACGCTGCGCTCAGCGTTGGTCGACTCCAGGTCGATCGACTCGACCAGGGTGAACAGCGCCGAGCGGTGGGATCGGTAGTGCTGGTCGAGCAGTGGCAGGTAGTTGTTACCGTGATAGGCCGACACCGCCTCGTGCGCGGCTGCCAACGCGTCCAGGCCGCCAGCCTGCTCCAGAGCTTTTAGTACGAGGCGGCCCGTGCGCTCGGCCAGATCCCCGGATCCGGAGTCCGTACCCGCAGGATCGGTGCTCGAGTCGTCCGGCTGCGGACCGGCCGCATCGTCTTCGGCGGGTGTGACCGCCTCGCGGACGCCGTCCAGGACATCGCCGAATACACCCAGCAGGCGTTCGGACTCGGCCCGGTGCGCCTCCCGCAGTGCTTCCAGCTGGTCGCGGCCCTTCTTGTGGATCGTCGCGATCCGCTTGCAGAACATGGTGACCACGTCGTCGCGCACCCCGGTCCGCACCGTGTGCAGCAGGCTCACGATCAAAGCCGTGTGCAGCAGGCTCACGATCAAAGCGACGCAGCCTGCGCCACGTCCTTCAACCCGTCGAACACGCTGCGCCGGGTGATCGGGTCGACCAGCAGCAGCCGGGCCAGCAACGCCCGGGCTCCGGCGTCGACCCGGCCGGACACCAGCGTGAAGAACCCGCGGTTCACCTCGGTGCGGATCTTCTTGGTCATCTCATCCAGCGTCGTGTAGCCGGGCAGCTCGCATTCCGCGCGGACCAGCTCTTCCAACGCCACGTTGATCAAGTCAGCGGGGTTGTCCTTGGCTTGCGCCGCCTTCCGGATCGCCTCGTCGGCTACCTCCCGCACCCGGACCGCGTCGTAGGTGACGCCCATCCGCTTGCGCACGAACGACCGATGCCGCTTGGCCGACCGCTCCGCGGCATCCTCCAGCACCACCACCTCCGGCAGGCCGATCGCCTCACGGAGGTGCTCGCAGACCACTGCGGGGACGTCTTTGAGCTTCGGGAAATAGCCCAGCCGCTGGTAGGCCTTCAGCCACACCAGCAGGGCCAGCAGATGCTGATCATCCTGCGTCTTGCCGCGGGCCCACTCCACCTCGACTGCCGACGGAGTGAACACCTCCGCCAGCTCCCTGGCCGACACCGCCCGCGCGAACCTCGGGTACGCCGTCCGGTCGATCGACGCCACCCGAACCCCCGAAATCGCCACCAACCAGCGCGAACCCCAGGAGTCTAAAGATCAGTGATCAAGAGCGCGGCCCGTTTCTGCCGTATTCCGGTGGCACCCCTTCCATGCCCGCAGGCCGGCGGCCTCCGCGCGTACCTGCTGGAGCTTGAGGACGGCGGGCGCGCCGCCGGCCTGCAGCACGGGCAGCACGAGCGAGGCCATCCCGTACGCGGGCGGGCCGTCCGGCCGCAGCTCCCAGCGCCCCAGCAGCTCGCCGCCGAGACGGGGCAGGCCGGCGACCCAGGCGCGCGCCTCGGGGCCCTGGCCCCCGTAGGAGGCGGCGAACGCCTCAGGGACGTCGATGGGGCCCGGCGTGGTCATCTCTCTCCTCACTTATGAATCTACAATGTAAAGGGTGGGGTGTTGACAAAAATGATCAACACCCCACCTACAACCCTGCGCCGACGGCGAACGGGCGCCTCAGGGCACGCTGTCCCGGCGTACGGTGCACGGCATGATGATCGACGATTGCGGGATCGCCTACGACGAGGCGGGGCCCTCCCAGGGCGACGTGGTGGTGTTCGTGCACGCCGGGGTGGCGGATCGGCGCATGTGGGAGCACCAGTTCCAGGCACTGTCCGACCGGTATCGGGTGATCCGCTACGACTGGCGAGGCCACGGCGAGTCCGCTGACGCCGACGGCGACGTGTGCCACCACGAGGACCTGCTGGCGGTGCTCGACGCGCTGAAGGTGCGCAGCGCCGTGCTGGTGGGGTGTTCGATGGGCGGCGCGTACGCCGTTGAGGCCGCGCTGGCGGCGCCGGAGCGGGTGGCGGGGCTGGTGTTGTGCGGGTCGGGCCTGGCGGGGCACACCTGGCCGGCGTCGATGGTGGAGCAGGCGCGTGAGCGGGTGCACAGCGTGGTGCCCGCCGACCGGCTGGCGCGTTACCGGCGTGGCGGGGCGGCGGATGTGGAGGCCGGTGACGTGCTGGCGATGGCGCGGGCGCACACCTTGTGGCAGGTGGCGGGTCCGGAGCGGGGGCGGGCGGATCTGGACGACGGGGTGTGGGAGAGGGCGGTGGAGATGTGCCGGCTGGTGTTCGCGCGGTTGTGGGGCGGGCCGCCGGTGGTGGAGCGGGGGCTCGTGCCGGTGGCGGCGGGGCGTTTGGGGGAGATCGCGGTGCCGGCGCTGGTGGTGAACGGGTTGTCGGATGTGGCGGGGATCCAGGAGGTGGCGGGTCTGCTGGCCGAGGGGATCGTGGGGGCGCGGCGGGTGGATCTGCCGGAGACGGGGCATCTGGCTCCGCTGGAGCGGCCGGTGGAGGTGACGCGGCTGCTGGAGGGGTTCCTGGCGGAGGTGGTGGCGGCCCGGTAGGGGGCCGGGTGGACTCTCCCATGGGGGGAGAGGCCATGCTGTGGGGCGTGGACGAGGATCTGCTGCCGATCGGGGTGTTCGCCCGGTTGAGTCGTTTGAGTGTCAAGCAGTTGCGGCATTACGGCGAGCTGGGGTTGCTGGTGCCGGCGTGGGTGGATCCGGTGACGGGTTATCGGTATTACCGGGCGTCTCAGGCGCGGGAGGCGTTGTCGATCGGGTTGTTGCGGTCGATGGACGTGCCGCTGGCGGTGGTGGGTGAGGTGTTGTCGGGGTCGCCGGAGGCGCTGGAGTCGGTGCGGGCGGAGTTGGAGGCGGAGCTGGCGCGGCGTCGCCGTACGTTGGCGTCGCTGGAGGTGGTGCTGGAGCGGGGGTTGCCGTCGGCTTCGGTGCGGGTGGTGGTGGAGCCGGCGTGCTGGGCCGTGGTGGTGCGGGAGCGGGCGCCGGATGTGGATGGTGTGGCGCGGGCGACGTCGGCGGGGGTGGAGCGGCTGTCGCCGTTGGCGCGGGTCGTTGCGGGGGCGTCGGAGCCTGTGCGGTTGGTGGGGTTGTTCCCGCTGGAGCTGGACGAGCCGTTCGACGTGGCGGTGGCGTTGGTCGTGGACGGGGCGGCGGTGGGGGCTCTGCCTGCTGGCGCGCGGTTGGAGGTGCTCGCCGGGGGTGGGTTCGCGTGTGCGACGCATGTGGGTCCGTATGACCAGATCGGCTTGACCGCTCATGCGGTGCTGGCGTGGTGCGCGGAGCGGCGTCTGGCGGTGCGGGGGTCGATTCGTGAGGTGTACGTGTCGGATCCGGCTGTCACGTCGCCTGATCAGCTTGTTACTCATCTGATGATCCCTCTGGAGGAGGAGCCATGAAGGTTGACCTGAAGACGTATGGTCCTGCGACGTGCCTGAGTGTCACGGGGATGGGGGAGCCGGGCGGGGCTGAGCATCTGGCGGCGATCGGTGCGCTGTACGCGGTGGCCGGTGGGATGGGCGGGCCGGCGGGTCCGTTGGAGGGTTTGTGGTGGGTGGAGGAGGAGGGGCCGGGGCTGGAGGTGGCGCGGGAGCTGTGGCGTTGGCATCTGATGCTGCCGCTGGCGGGGGTTCCGGAGCCGGGGGTCGTGGAGGCGGCTCGAGAGGCGGTGCGGGTGCCGAGGTCGGCGGTGGATCGGGTGCGGGTGGTGACGTACACGGAGGGGGAGTGTGTGGAGGCGCTGCATGTGGGGTCGTTCAGCGAGGAGTACGTGACGTTGAAGGTCATGGAGGAGTTCATGGCGGAGCGGGGGCTGGTGCCGAACGGGCCGCATCACGAGGTGTATCTGACGGCGTTCGATGATCCGGAGCCGCGGACGGTGTTGCGTCAGCCGGTGCGTCAGGGCTGAGTTATGGGTGGCGAAGTGTCGGCCGGTGCTCAGGGGAGGGTCAGGACGCGGGGGCCGTCGGTGGTGACGGCGACGGTGTGCTCGGCGTGGGCGGCGCGGCTGCCGTCGATGCTGCGTAGGGACCAGCCGTCGGGGTCGGTGAGGTAGCGGTCGTCTCCCCCGGCGATGAACATCGGCTCGATGGCCAGGACCAGGCCGGGCCGCAGGGTGAGGCCGCGGCCGGGGCGGCCGTGGTTGGAGATGTGGGGGTCCTCGTGCATGTGGCGGCCGATGCCGTGGCCGCCGAAGTCGACGGGGACTCCGTAGCCGGCGTCGCGGGCGATGGTGGCGATGGCGTGGCCGAGGTCGCCGATGCGGTTGCCGGGGACGGTGGCGGCGATGGCGGCTTCCAGGGCGCGGCGGGTGGTCTCGATGAGGCGGGTGTCGGCGGGGGCGGCCCGGCCGATGGTGATGGTGGTGGCGGAGTCGCCGGCCCAGCCGTCGAGGTAGACGCCGAGGTCGAGGCTGAGCAGGTCGCCTTCGCGCAGGCGGTAGGGGGTGGGGATGCCGTGGACGATGACGTCGTTGACGGAGGTGCACAGGACGCCGGGGTAGGGGGTGGGGGCGAAGTGCGGGTGGTAGTGGAGGAAGGCTGAGGTGGCGCCGGCTTCGGTGATGAGGGTGGCGGCGAGCTGGTCGAGCTCGTCGAGGCGGATGCCGGGGGCGGCGTGGCGGGTGACGGCTTGCAGGGTGCGGGCGACGATGCGGCCGGCTTCGCGCATGGCGTCGAGCTCGCCGGGGGTTTTGATCTCAACCATGGCGATAACTATAACGTTATTTCTATACCGCGTTATAGACTGGGTGCATGGTACGGCCACCGCTGACACCCGAAGAGCGGCTCCGCGGCGAGCAGCTCGGTCTGACCCTGCGCCAGGCCCGGGGTGAGCGCAGTATCGTCGAGGTCGCCGCCGCGGCCGGCATGTCGGCCGAGACGCTTCGTAAGATCGAGACCGGGCGCATCGCCACGCCGGCGTTCTTCACCATCGCCGCCCTGGCCGACGTGCTCGGCGTCTCCCTGGACCACCTGTCGGACCACCTGTCGGATCACCTGTCTGGCCGGCTCGCGGGTCGCGTCACCCCGGCCGTGCCCGGGTGATAGGTGAGGAGCGGCGTCCCGGGTGCGAGCTCGCGCCGGCTCGGTCCGGCCCGCCGTAGGCGTTCAGCCCGATCCGACGTGCCCGGGTCCGGCGCGGCTCCGGTCCGGGAGCCCTGGGTAGGTCTCGCCCGGAGCGCGTCGTCTCGCCGGGCGGTGGGAGGGACGGTCACCCGACCACTTTGCCCACGAAGGCGAGCAGATTCGCGCGGGTGCGGGCGGCTTTCTCCGCCGGGGTGAGGGACTCGTCGATGGCGCCGTCCCCCGCGGCCTGCTTCTTGCCGCGCGCGTACAGGGAGCAGGCGAGGTCGGTGCACAGGTACTGGCCGACCGAGTTGCCCTGGCGGCCGGCCTCGCCGGTGCGGCGGGCGGTCATCAGTGCCACGCCGCCGCTGGTGTGCGTGGTCAGGCACAGTGAGCACATGCTGCGTGAGGTGAAGCCGCGCGAGGCGGTGGAGGTCACCCGCAGCGCGATCCCGACGAGGCCGTGGTCGTGGTGGGCGACCAGGTAGGCGCGTTCGGGGGCGCCGGGGTCTCGCCATCCGAGGAAGTCGAGGTCGTTCCAGGGGCTGTCGGTGAAGTCCTTGGGGAGGTTGAGGCGTTTGGCCTCGCCCTTGGTGCAGTTGACGAATGACGTGCGGATATCGCGTTCGGTGACGGGTTCCATGGGCGGCGAGGCTAGCCGTCCTTAAGGATAGTATGCAAATACTTAAAACCTTTAAGTGAGGCGAGGAGGGCACGTGGCACGTGCGGGGGTGACCGCGGAGCGCCTGACCCGGGCGGCGGCGGACCTGGCGGACGAGATCGGCTTCCACAACGTGACCGTCTCGGCGCTGGCGCGCGGCTTCGGCGTCAAACCGGCAGCCCTGTACGCGCACGTCCAGGACGCGCAGGACCTGCGGATCAGGGTGGGAGGGCTGGCCCTGACGGAGCTCGCCGACAGGGCCGGCGAAGCGCTGGCGGGCCGCGCGGGCAAGGCGGCGCTGGTGGCCTTCGCCAACGCCTACCGTGACTACGCCCGGCAGTTCCCGGGACGATACGCCGCGGCACAGCTCCAGCTCGACCCGGAGACGGTGACCGCCGCCACCGCTTCCCCCGGCTCGGCGGCCAGTGCGGCGGTCAGCCCCGCCGTCAGTGCCGCCGTCAGCGCCGCACGGCGGCACGCGGAGATGACGCGGGCGATCCTGCGCGGCTATGAGCTGTCCGAGCCCGACCAGACCGACGCGGTACGAATGGTGAGCAGCACGCTGCACGGATACGTGAGCCTGGAGACGGCGGGCCAGTTCCGGCACCATCCGCGCCAGGCGGACCTGTCGTGGGCGCGAACCCTGGACGCCCTCGACACGGTCCTCAGGCACTGGCCGCCTGCCTGACGGCCGCCCCACCCCGCCCGCCGGGCACGGTGGACGAGCTCGGTGGACGAGCTCGGCGGGGGAGGGGGTCCGGCGGGCGGGCCCGCCGGACCGGTCAGCCGCCGCGGTTCGGGTCGCGCAGCAGCGGGTGGACGCGCATCGCCACCTCCAGCTCACCCGGCAGCTCGTCACGGTAGCGGCCGAGCGTGGACAGGTCGCTGTGGCCCAGCACCCTTCGCACCGCGTCCATGTCCACGGCGTCGGCCAGCAGATGGGTGGCCGTGGTGTGCCGTAACCCGTGGGGAGTGACCGAGCGGCGCTGCGCGGGGTCGACCAGCGCCTGCACCCGGTCGATCACCCCCTGGACCGCGCCCCGGGCCAGGCGCCGCCCGCGCCACGACAGCAGCAGCGCCTTGGCGTCGGAGCCGGTGGCCTTGCCCGACACCAGCGGCCGGCCCCGCTCCAGGTAGGCGTCGAGCGCGTCGGCGCAGGCCTGGGGCAGCGGCACGTCGCGGGTCCGGCCGCCCTTGCCGAAGATGCGCCAGTAGCGGACGCCGTCGTTGGTGTAGAAGTCCTCCACGTTGGCGCGCACCAGCTCCGACACGCGTGGCCCCATCGTGGACAGCAGCAGCACGATCAGCGCGTCGCGCGGCTCCATGCGCTGGTCGCGGCGTCCCTCGCGGGGCGCCTCCTCCAGCGAGCGGGCCGCGCCGATCAGGCCCTGGGCCTGCTCGCGGGTCAGCGCCCGCCGCTCCGGCCGCAGCCCGCCGCGCTGGCGTGCGGTGATCGTGGAGACGGTCATCGGGTCGAGCTGCACCCATCCGGCCAGCAGGGCGTGCTTGAACAGCGCCGACACCGAGCGGCGGAAGCGGGCCTGCGACGACGGCGACTGCCCCTGCGCGCCGCCTCCGCCCACCCCCACACCGTCACCCGTGCCCGAGCCCGTGCCTGATCCCGTGCCCGAGCGTCTGCCGTCGGGCTTGCGGGCGAAGGCCAGCAGCACCGCGTCGATGTCCTGCCCCGTCAGGTCGTCCAGCACCCGGTCGCCGCCGGCCAGGTCGACCAGCGTCGCCACGTCGCGGGCGTACACCTCAGCGGTGGCGGGGGACAGGGCCCCCGTCAGCGTCCGGGCCCGCACCAGCTCCACGTAGCGGTCCGCCGCCTCCGCCACCGTCACCCGTTCGAGCTCCGCAGGCCGCACCGTCCCCCTCCTCGCCTCGTGACGTCAGGCCGTACGACCCCGCTGGTCGTACGGCCTGACGCAAGATCCACAGGAGACGGTAGCGGCCGCCACCGACAGAAAACTCAGATGTCGCGGAAGGTCTCGATGCGCGCCCCGAGCGCGTTGAGCCGCTCGGCCAGATCCTCGTACCCGCGGTTGATCACGTACACGTTGCGCAGCACCGAGGTGCCCTCGGCGGCCATCATCGCCAGCAGCACGACCACGGCCGGGCGCAGCGCCGGCGGGCACATCATCTCGGCGCTGCGCCAGCGGGTGGGGCCCTCCACCAGCACCCGGTGCGGGTCGAGCAGCTTGACCGAGGCGCCCAGGCGGGTCAGCTCGGTCAGGTAGATGGCGCGGTTGTCGTAGACCCAGTCGTGGATGAGGGTGGAGCCCTGCGCGGCGGCGGCGATCGCGGCGAAGAACGGCACGTTGTCGATGTTGAGGCCGGGGAACGGCATCGGGTGGATCTTGTCGATGGGGGAGACGAGCTTGGAGGGCCGTACGGTGAGGTCGACCAGGCGGGTGCGGCCGTTGGCGGCCGGGTACTCCGCGCCGCGGTCGTGGTCGAGGCCCATCTCCTCCAGCACGGCCAGCTCGATCTCCAGGAACTCCACCGGCACCCGGCAGATCGTCAGCTCCGAGGAGGTGACGACGGCGGCCGCGAGCAGGCTCATGGCCTCCACCGGGTCCTCGGAGGGGGAGTAGTCGACGTCGCGGTCGATGGTGGCCAGGCCGTGGACGGTCAGCGTGGTGGTGCCGATGCCCTCCACCCGCACGCCGAGCTGCTCCAGGAAGAAGCACAGGTCCTGGACCATGTAGTTGGAGGAGGCGTTGCGGATCACCGTGATCCCGTCGTGGCGGGCGGCGGCCAGCAGCGCGTTCTCGGTGACGGTGTCGCCGCGCTCGGTCAGCACGATGGGCCGGGCGGGGGCCGCGCCGCGGTCGACGCGGGCGTGGTAGAAGCCGCCGGTCGCGGTGATGTCGAGGCCGAAGTGCTTGAGCGCCGACATGTGCGGCTGCACGGTACGGGTGCCGAGGTCGCAGCCGCCCGCGTACGGGATCTGGAACTGGTCGGTGCGGTGCATGAGGGGGCCCAGGAACATGATGACGCTCCTGGTGCGGCGGGCGGCGTCGGTGTCCATGGACTCCAGCTCCAGCCGGGCCGGGGGCACGATCTCCAGGTCGTTGCCCTCGTTGATCCAGCGGGCGCGCACCCCGATGGAGGCGAGCACCTCCAGGATGCGGTAGACCTCCTCGATGCGCGCCACCTTGCGCAGGATCGTCCGGCCGGAGTTGAGCAGCGAGGCGCACAGCAGGGCGACGCAGGCGTTCTTGGACGTCTTGACGTCGATGCTGCCCGACAGGCGGCGGCCGCCGACGACCCGCAGGTGCATGGGGCCGGCGTAGCCCAGGGAGACGATCTCGCTGTCGAGGGCCTCCCCGATGCGGGCGATCATCTCAAGACTGATGTTCTGGTTGCCGCGCTCGATGCGGTTGACCGCGCTCTGGCTGGTGGCCAGGGCGTCGGCCAACTGGAGCTGGGTCCATCCGCGGTGCTGGCGCGCGTCCCGGATCAGCCGGCCGATCCGCACAAGGTAGTCATCTGTCACAACAGCAGACCATATCTCACATATGAGATGTGATCGCGTCTGCCCCCGCCGACGCGCCGGACAACTCCCGATGCCCCGACGATTCCCGATGCGCCAATTCCCGATGCGCCGCCACGTTGTCCGGCGTCGCCTCGGGCTTGCGCTTGCCCACGAACGCGCGCCGCGCCTCGCGGAAACCGTGCCGGTCGTCGAACATGTCCCGGCTCATCTCCGCCAGCTCCTCCACCCGGTAGGCCTCCAGCGGCTTGCGCCGCTCGTCCTCCTCCCGCTGCGCGCGCCGCGCCGCCAGCAGCCTGCCGTACGACGGGTCGTGCGCCAGCCGCTCGGCGTAGTCCAGCACCGCCCGCTCGAACTCCAGCCGCGAGCCGGGCAGCACCTCGTCGGCCAGCCCCAGCCCGGCCGCGTCCACCGCCCCCACCGGCAGCGCCTCCTGCGTCAGCCGCCGGGCCGCCGCCGCGCCGACCCGCCGCGGCAGCGTGTACGTCCAGTACTCCGAGCCGAACAGCCCCATCGTGCGGTAGTGCGGGTTCAGCACCACGCCCGCGCGCATCAGCACCCGGTCGGCGCCCAGCCCCATCATCACGCCGCCCGCGCCCGCGTTGCCGCCGACCGACGTCACCACCAGCTGCCCCGTGCACGCCACGATCTCCCGGCACACCTGGTTGATGGCGTTGATGTTGCGCCACGCCTCCATCTCCGGGTGCCGCGACGCCTCGATCACGTTGAGGTGGATGCCGTTGGAGAACACCTCGCCGCCCCGCACCACCAGCACCCGGGTGTCCTGCGCCACCGCGTAACGCAGGGCCGAGGCCAGCCGGTGGCACTGCTCGCTGGACATCGCCCCGTTGTAGAAGTCGAAGCTCACCACCCCGACGCTGTCGCTGCGGTCGTAGGTGATCTCGCTGTAGCCGGCGCGTTCCTCCACCCCGGCGGCGCGCTCGCCCAGCACCGTGACCGCCGGCAGCTTCACCGCGCCCGGCTCCTCACGCCGCAGGTGCCCCACCCACACCGAGCCGTCGCCGGTGTGCACCAGCACCGCGCCCTCACGCCGTCCGGCCACCGTGCCCGGCCGGCCGCTGATCGCCGGCCCGCGGTAGACGTCGAACACCCGCATCGGAGTCTCGCCCAGCACCGTCCGCCCGCCGGGCGCGCCGTCGGCGGCCCGTACCCGCCGCAGCACCGCGTCGGTCGGCTCCTCCCAGGAGAACTCGCGGTCGGCGTGCCGCATCGCCGGGCGCAGCCGTCCCACCACCTCCGGCCGCCGGTAGTCCAGCGGCGCCGGCGTGAACGACGGGTCGGCCGCCTTGGCCGCCACCTCCACCACCAGCTCCACCGCGGCGTCGGCCACCGGCCCGTTGTACAGCGCCGACTTGCGCGGCGGCTCGGCCGGCATCGGGAACATGCGGTACCCCCAGATGGGGCCCGCGTCCATCTCCTCCACCGCCTGCAACGCCGTCACGCCCCAGCGCGGCTCGCCGTCGAGGATCGCCCAGTCCAGCGAGGAGGGCCCGCGGTCGCCGGGCGGGCCCGGGTGGATGATGATCGTGCGCTGCGAGCGCCACAGCGGCGAGGGCACCTTCTCCTTCAGGAACGGGCAGATCACCAGGTCGGGCTTGGCCAGCTGGACGGCCTCCAGCATGACCCGCTCCGACAGGGCCAGCTCGACCGTGACGTCGTGGCCGGCCCGGCGCAGTTCCAGCCAGGCGCGCTGGGTCAGGCCGTTGAACGAGGAGCAGAGCAGCAGGATACGCAACGCGGACTTCCTTCGGGTGTTCGTCACATCAAGGGGGAGGGGGCCGCTGGTGGGGCGGGCCACGGGCCGGGGGTGGTCAGCGGGGGAAGGTCGCGCGGCCGTCCCAGCGTTCCCAGGCGTTTAAGACAGCCCCATATGTCCCGTCCATGCATCGATGCTGACATGTCCAGGCAAGTACTACTGACATAACCCGGCAGAAAACCGCGACATGCGGCACTAAAAATCCATAAATGTCCGGATTTTTGGTGGGCGGGCACCCCGCCATCACCTCCGCCACCCATCCGCCCCACCACCGCCGAAGGGCCGAAATCGCCCACCGTCCGTACGCCACCCACCCCCAGCCCGTCACCGAACCCCGGGGGAGCGGCCCCCAACCCCGGTGCCTCCACGTCAACGACCACTACGACACCAGCAACCCCACCCCGGCCAACGCCACCCCCACCACCACAGCCGTCGCCACCCCGCCCAGCAGCACAGCCCGCCCACCCGTACGCGCCAGCACCCGCAACCGCACCGCCGCCCCCATCGCGAACAACGCCGCCGCGAACAACACCACCTGCGCACCCCCCAACGAAGCCAGCCACCCGACCGGCACGACACCCACGCCACGCAAACCCACCATCACCAAGAACCCCACCACGAACAACGGCAGCACCGGCGCCCTCCCACCCCCACCCGAAAGCCCCTCCACCCGGCGACGCCACAACCCCACACCCGCGATCAACGGCGCCAGCAGCACCACCCTGGTCAGCTTCACCACCACCGCCACCCCCAGAGCCGCCGAACCCGCCGTCTGCGCCGTCACCACCACCTGAGCCACCTCATGCACGCTCGCCCCCGCCCACACCCCGAACCCCTCCGCCGGCAACCCCAGCACACCCCCCGCCAGCGGCAACACCACCATCGCCAGCGACCCGTACAACGTCACCAGAGCGACCGCCGTCACCACCTCCTCCCTCGCCCCGCCCACCACCCCCTCCATCGCCGCGACCGCCGCCGCCCCGCAGATGGAGAACCCCGTCGCCACCAGCACCGACAAACCCCGCCCCAGACCCAGCCGCCACCCCAGCCACCACGTCACCGAGAACGTCACGGCCACCGTCGCCACCACCACCAGCAACACCGGCAACCCCAACGCCACCACATCCGACACCGCCAACTGCGCCCCCAGCAGCACCACACCCACCCGCAGCAGCCGACGCGCAGCGAACGCCAGACCCGGCTCCAAAGCCGCCCCCCGCACCCCCAGATTCGTCATCGCGGCCCCCAGAACCACCGCCGCCACCAACGGACTCACCGCCGGAACCAGCGCATTCACCACGAAGGCCACCACCACACCGGCAGCCACCACCACAAGCCCCGGAACGACCGAACCCGCGCCGGCCCCACGCGCCCGCCTCACAGACACCACCATGCGACGGATTGTCCCCACCCGCCGAACGCCCCGGTAGCCGCCGAACACGCACCAGGTCATACGGTGAACGCATGACCCGCCGGTGGCCCGACCTCGAAAGCCTCGCCCTGCTCATCACCGTCGCCGACCAAGGAAGCCTCGGCAAAGCCGCCACACTCCACGGCATCACCCAGGCATCGGCCAGCCGCCGCCTCGACACCCTCGAACGCGAACTCGGCCTGCCCCTCCTGCACCGCACCACCACCGGCTCCCGCCTCACCCCCCAGGGCCACCTCGTCCTCGACTGGGCCCGCGCCACCCTCGCCGCCGCCGACGACCTCCTCACCGGCGTGCAAACCCTGCGCCGCCACCGCGACACCCGCATCCGCGTCGCGGCCAGCATGACCATCGCCGAATACCTGCTGCCCGGCTGGCTCGTCGCCCTTCGCCGCGACCACCCCGACGCCGAAGTGGACGTACGGGTCGTCAACTCCGAAGTCGTCTGCCGGCTGGCAGAGCACGGCGACATCGACGTCGGCTTCATCGAATCCCCGTCCGTGCCCCCGGGACTCACCGCCTGCCCCATCACCTCCGACCGGCTCGTCGTCGTCGTGGCCCCCGGCCACCCCTGGACCCGCCGCCGCGCCCCGCTGCGCCTGGCCGACCTCGCCGCCACACCCCTGGTGGTACGCGAACCCGGATCCGGCACCCGCCACGCCCTCGACCGCGTCGCCACCGGCCCCGACGTCGCCCCGCCCGCCCTCGAACTCGCCTCCAACGCCGCGGTCAAGGTCGCCGTGCAGTCAGGAGTCGCCCCCGCCGTCCTCAGCGTCCTGGCCGTCACCGCCGAACTCCGCGAAGGACGACTCGTCGAGATCCCCGTCACGGACCTCGACCTGCGACGCCTCCTGCTCGCCGTCCGGCGCGAACGCTCCCAGCCACCCCACGCCGCCGCCGAACTCGTCCGCCTGGCCCGCGCCACCACAACCGCACGCCGGGGGAGTGGATAGGAGAGACCCTTGCACTTCTTTATCCACACGGATAACTTTACTCATATGGATAAAAAAGTGTGGGCCCGCGTACGGGCCCTCTTCCTCACCGTCCTGCTCATCTCCCTCGCCACCCTCGCCGCCGCACCCTTCCTCGGCGCCAACTGGGTCGTCTGGCTCCGCGGGGGAGCGGTCGCCGCGGCAGCCGCCTGGCTTCTCGCCCTCAGCGCACAAGCCGCCGTCGGCAAACGCTCCGCCTACCTGCGCATCCGCCTCATCTCCACGATCGCCCCCATCGGCATCGCCCTCATCGTCGCCGTCCCCGACAACGGCTACCCCCTATGGATGAAAGCCGAACAGGGCCTGGTCGGCGTCCTCCTGGCCGCCGTCGCGATCATCGTCAACCGCCCCCGCGTACGACAGGCATACCCCAGGCGTGGCAAGCTGGGCTGACCATGGAAAGGCCCGCAGGCCGGCAGGCGGCCACCGAGGCGCGCAAAGCGCAGATCGCCACGGCGACCATCACCGTCCTGGCCCGGCGCGGCTACGCCGCCACCACCTTCGAAGCCATCTGCGAACAGGCGGGCCTCAGCAGCAAACGCCTCATCTCCTACCACTTCGCCAGCAAGGACGAGCTGTTCGCGGCCGTCGTACGCCAGGTCGTCCAGGACGCGGCCGCGTACATGAGGCCCGCGCTGGACGCCGCCGACGGAGCCCGCGCCCAGCTGGAGGCGTTCATCCGGGCGAACATCGCCTTCATCGCCGCCAACCCCGACCACGTGCGGGCCGTGCAGCAGCTCGCCCACCACGGCACGCCGGTGGGGCAGGACGAGAGCGAGGCGGCGGTCGACCGGCTGGCGGAGCTGCTGACCGGTGGGCAGCGCACCGGCTGCTTCCGGCCGTTCGAGCCCCGGCTGATGGCCGCGACGGTGCGCTCGGCCATCGACGGGGCGGCCGGCCGGCTGGCCGAGGGCATGGACGCGCGGCGGTGCGCGGACGAGCTCGCCGAGACGTTCGACCGCGCCACGCGAGCCTGACGGCGGGCCGCTCACCGCTTCCGGCGGGACCGGAATCATACCGAACAGAATCCACCTTCTGTCCGGTATGGGATATTTTGTGGTCGTCTGGGGTGGTCAGAGGCGGTTGACGAAGCGGGTGGCGGCACGGTGACTCATGCCGGTCTCGCCGCGCACCAGGAAGACGGCTTCCTGGATCTGGCCCATGGCCTTCAGCTCGCGCGCCTGGTCGACCAGGTCGGTGCTGGGGGCCAGGCGGTTACGGGGCCGCTGGGTGAGGCGGACCGCCAGGATGATCAGGTAGATGATCGCTACGGTGACGACGGCTGTGAGCGCGATGAGGCCCGGGGTGGAGATCGCCAGGCTGAGCATGAACTGATCGTAACGCGCCGGCGCCGCGTGCGTCAGGGTGGGTGGTCAGAGCTCGCCCTCGTGCGTCACCTGGATGCTGTCGACGAAGGCGACGGCTTCGTCGTGGCCCATGCCGGTCTCGCCCCGTACGAGGAAGACGGCCTGATCGGCGCGGCCGTCGCTCTTGAGCCGTCGTACGCGGGTGGCCAGGTCGGCCGCCGGCCCGGCGGGCTGCTGGGGAGGGGGGCCCTGGAGGGCGGGGTGGCGGATGGGGCGGTCGTGGGCGAGGCCGTCGATGGCGTGCTTGGCCTCCTTGAGGCTCATGCCGGTGTGGGTGCGCAGGAGCTTGATCGCCTGGATGGGCTGGCCGATGGCGGCCAGGTGGCGGATGCGGGCGTCGAGCTCCTGCGGGCTGGCGGCCGGCTCGACGGGCCGGCTCGCGGCGCGTGCGGCGGCGAAGACGATGATCGCGCCGACGAGGAGGACGGGGACGAGAAGGAAGAGGATCTCCGGGAGGCCGATGTTCGCCATGTCGTCATCGTAAGCGGTCGGATGTGGCGTGATCACGACATGTCGGATTGCTCGATAATGAACATTATGTCAAGTAAGCCCGGTTGTGACGGTGCGTGAGCATGACGGAACGCTTGACCATCGGTGAATTTCCTGTCCCCCGGCGCCTGTGGCGTTTAGGGTGGGAAGCCTGCTATCGCGCCGCGAGAGGAGCAGCACGTGGGGACCGAATCTGTTTTATGTCCGGTGTGCCAGGGGGTTCTGCCGGCCTCCGGCCGGGAATCGTACACCGCCCTGCGGGGCCGGTTGATCGTGACGAACGGTTACTGCGCAGGCGGGTGCGAGGAACGGCGGGCCGTCACGGAGCCGATCCGGCGGATGCCGCGTCAGGCTCCGGCGATGCCTGGCGCGGGTCAGGTTCCCGCTGGTGGCGCTGTGGTCGCGCCGGTCCCCCAGGGTGCGGCGCCGCAGCACGGCCCGCAGGCGCACGGCGTTCCGGGGCATGGCGCGCAGTATGAGCCGTACGAGCAGGTGGCCGAGGCGCGGCTGGCGCCGGTCGTGCGGATCTCGGGCTGACGGTCCGGCGCTGACGGGTGCGGCGCCGAGGGGTGCGGCGCTGAGGGTGCGCGACCGCTGACGCGGTGTGGGGTGCCTGTCCCCCGTTTACTGGTGGCCTTCGGTGGTGTGCCAGTAGTCGCGGGTGCGTACGGCGAGGCCGCGGGCGTCGAAGGTGGCGAAGACGCAGCCGGCGAGGGTGACGGGTGTGCCGTTGTCGTGGGCGTGGACGTGGAATTCGATGGCCGCGTGGTCGCCGTCGACGATGGGGGTGGCGAAGGTGACGTGGGGGTCGGTTTCGCCGGTGAAGGACCAGCGGATGTAGTCGGCGATGGCGCCTCTCCCCCGGTGTGGCGGGCGGAAGGGCATCGAGGTGTGTTCGGCGTCGTCGGCGTAGAGGGCGATGATGCTGTCGGCGTCGTGGTGGGTCCAGCCGTGTTGCCAGGTGTCGGCGAAGCGTTGTGCTGCGGTCCGCGGGTCCATGCGGGCCATTGTGGCGGTTCGCTGCGGCGGTTCGCGGCGGTTCGCTGGGTTTTGGGGGGGCGGTCCGGGGGTGCCACTCCCCCGGGTTCGCGTCGGCGGCTGAGCCCCGCTTTCGAGCCCTTGTTCGAATGGTCAGGTGGTGGGCGGCTCGTAGGGGCGGGTGGCGGTGACCGCGGTGAGCGGGATGGGTCCGTACACGTGGGGGAAGCCGTTCTCGACGCGGACGTCCAGGCCGGTGGGGTCGATCTCCAGCACCAGGAGCGGCTCGGTGACGCCGGTGTAGAAGGCGTCGTGGACGCCGTGGAGCTGGGCGGGGTCGCGGCTGCAGTGGATGAAGCCCTCCTGTTCGAGGGTGCGGCCGAGGGTGGAGACGCGGTAGTCGCCGGCGGCGCGGGCGGCGTGCCAGTCGGCGGCCAGGGCGAGGTGGAGGATGGTCATGGGGTCCACTCGCTGTCGAGCATGGCGTAGATGACCTCGTCGGTCCATTCGCCCTTGACGTGCTCGTTGTGGACGAGGTGGGCCTCGCGGCGCATGCCGATCTTCTCCAGGACGCGGGCGGAGGCGGTGTTGCGGCCGTCGAGGCGGCCGACGAGGCGGTGCAGGCGCAGGCCCTCGAAGCCGAGGCGCAGGAGCTCGCGGGAGGCTTCGGGGGCGTAGCCGTGGCCGTGGTGGTCGGGGTGGAAGATGTAGCCGATCTCGCCTTGGCGGTGCTCCTTGCTCGTCCAGATGAGGATGACGGTGCCGATGAGCTCGCCGCTGTCGCGCAGGGTGACGGCGAGGTTGAGGGCGTCGCCTTCGTCGGCGATGGCGGTTCGGCTGATCTTGGTGTCGAGTCCGGCGCGGGTGGCGTCGAGGTCGCGGGCTTCCCAGTAGAGGTAGCGGGTGACGTCGGGCCGGGATTCGTAGGCGTGGACGGCGTCGAGGTCGGAGGGGGTGAACGGGCGCAGGAGGAGACGCTCGGTGGTGAGGGGGTAGTCGGGTTTGAGCACGGAGGAAGTGTAGAGAGGAGGGCTGGGGGGTGGCGAGTCGTTTGTGGTGTCTCGTGTCGGGTGCCGGGGCGGGTCCGAGCGGGGGGCGGCAGTGAGCCCGGCAGCGAGCTTGGAGGGGTCGCTCGTCTGGCGGGGCGAGGCCGGGTATGAGGACGCCCGGGCGGCGCTGGTGTGGAACGGGCTCAAGCCGGGGCGTTTTCCTGAGGTGATCGTCCGGGTGGCGTGCGAGCGGGACGTGGCGGTGGCGGTCGGGATGGCGCGTTCGCGGGGGCTGCCGGTCAGTGTGCGGTCCGGCGGGCACAACTGGATCGGCTCCTCGCTTCGTGAGGGCGGCATGGTCGTCGACCTGTCCCGGCTGGCGGGGTGGTCCGTCGACGCGGCCTCGGGGACGGCGTGGGTGCAGCCCGCCGTTCGGGGTGGTGATCTGGCTCGGGGGCTGGCCGGGCGTGGGCTGGCGTTCCCGGTGGGGCACTGCGGGTCGGTCGCGCTGGGCGGCTACCTGTTGAGCGGCGGTATGGGGTGGAACCCGGGGGTGTGGGGGCCGGCGTGTGCGAGTGTGCTGGAGATCGAGGCGGTGACCGCGAGCGGTGAGACGGTCCGGTGCGGTGAGCGGGAGAACGCCGACCTGTTCTGGGCGGCGCGTGGTGCGGGGCCTGGTTTCTTCGCCGTGGTGACGCGCTTTCGGGTGCGTCTGTGGTCTCTGCCGGCGGCGATCGTGACGAGCAGGTATGTGTTCGCGGCGGGCGAGGCGGGGCGGGTGGCGTCGTGGGTGGAGGAGATCGCGGCGGTGCTGCCCGCGTCGGTCGAGCTGAGCGTGACGGTGGGGGCCGCGTCGCGGGAGGGTGCGTCGCGGGAGGGTGAGGGGGCGGGTGAGGTCGCGGTCACGGCCACCTGTTTCGCCGGGTCGCGTGCGGAGGCGGCCCGGTCGCTTGAGGCGTTTCGCGCGTGTCCGTTCGCCGGGCGGTCGCTGGATCGGCAGGTGGAGGAGCCGGTGAGTTTCGCGGGGCTGGCGCAGGGGTCGGCGGGGTCGTGGCCGCAGGGGTATCGCTACGCGGCGGACACGTTGTGGTCGAGGCGGGGGGTGGCGGCGTTGCTGCCGGTGCTGGCGCGGGAGGCGGCTGTGGCGGCGTCGGGCAGGTCGCACATCCTGGCGCAGCCGGTGCCGCGGATGCCGGTGCTGCCGGACATGGCGTTCGCGGTGCTGGGCCGCAGTTGTGTGGTGCCGTACGCGGTGTGGCGGGACGCGGCGGGTGACGCGGCGAACGTCGGCTGGTTGCGTGGGGTGATGCGGGCGGTGGAGCCGCTGGGGTCGGGGCACTACATCGCCGAGGCGGATCTGCTGGCCGATGCTTGCCGGGGGCGGCGATCGTTCACGGCGGGGGCGTGGGAGCGGCTGGCGGCGGTGCGGCGGCGGTGGGATCCGGACGGGGTGTTCGCGGCCCTGCTGTGAGCCCGGGCTGTGAGCGTCGGGCGGTGAGCGTCGGGCGGTGTGGGTTGAAAAGGGAGTCGAATGCGTGTTCCACTGGACGGTGTGGGCTGGGACGCGCTTTCGCTGGTGGACGCGGTTGACGATCGTCCGCTGATCGAGCGGCGTGCGGTGCTGCGTGGCGGGTTCTACGAGATGCAGGCGCGTACGGCGATCGAGCGGGTGCCCGCGGGTGCGGGGGTGGCGCAGCGGTGGGCGGTCTCGCCTTATCGGGGTTGTGCGCACGCGTGCCGGGGGTGCGGGGCGCGTGGCGGGCATCGGCGGCTGGGGTTGGACGCGGGGCGTGATTTCGACACGCGGGTCGTGGTGCGGGCGAACGTGGTGGAGCGGTTGCGGGGTGAGCTGGCGCGCTGGGGTGGTGAGCCGCTGGCGGTGGGTGTCGGGGGTGACTGTTACCAGGAGGCGGAGCGGACGTATCGGTTGATGCCGGGGGTGGTGCGGGCGCTGGGTGAGGCGGGGGTGCCGTTCACGGTGTACACGAAGAGTCCGCTGGTGTTGCGGGACGCGGAGTTGCTGGTGGCGGCGGGTGCGCGGGTGGCGGTGTCGATCGCGTTCGTGGACGAGCGGATCCGGCGGGCGGTGGAGCCTGGTGCGGTGGGGGCGCAGGCGCGGCTGGAGTTGGTGTCGGCGCTGGTGGAGGCCGGTGTGGAGTGCCGGGTGCTGATGGCGCCGGTGTTGCCGTTGCTGAGTGACGCGGCTGATCAGCTGGCGGCGACGGTGCGGCGGATCGCGGCGGCGGGTGCGGTGGCGGTGGAGCCGGTGGTGTTGCGGCTGCCGGTGGGGACGCGGTCGTGGTACCTGGAGTGGCTGGGTGAGGCGCATCCGGGGTTGGTGGCGCGTTATGAGGAGTTGTACGACGGGGCGGGGGTGCCGTCGCCGGAGTACGAGGGGCGGATCACGGGGCAGATCGAGCAGTTGTGCCGGGTGTACGGGATGGCGTGCGGGGTGTGGGAGCCGGTGGGGCGGCGGCGTCCGGGTGGGGAGCAGTTGGAGCTGGTCTGATCGGGGGTTTGGGGGCTTGTGGGGGGTGTGGGGGGTGGTGTTCCGCTCCTGTGGGTGTTCGGTGCCGATCGGATGTCCGTAAGCCTCGATTTGGGTCACTTTTTGCGGTTATGGTGGCAGCCTCTACCGGGATGATCTTTGTTCGGGAGGCTGAACCCCCGTGTCAGGCTTAACATCGAAGGCCCCGAAGGCACTGGCCGCGAGCGTCGCGGCGTTCGTGGTGGTGATCGCCGGAGCCGCGACCGGGACGGCGGGCGCGTCCGCCGCGACCGCCGACGACCCTGTCGAACCTGCCGTCTACTACCTCGACAGCGTCGCCGGCAACGACAGCGCCGCGGGCACCTCGGCCGACGCGCCGTGGAGGACGCTGGCCAAGGCGTCGGCCCTGCGGCTGGCGCCGGGCTCGAAGCTGCTGCTGAAGAGGGGCGGGTCATGGTCGGGGCAGCTGGCGATCAGCGGCTCGGGCTCGGCGGAGGCTCCCATCGTCGTCGACGCCTACGGCACGGGTGCCGCGCCGATCCTCATGGGTGACGACGAGGCGTGCGTGGACCTGCTGGGCAGCTACATCGAGGTCTACCACCTGCAGGTCGGCGTGAGCCGTGACCAGGGTCGCTGCTCGTGGGCCGGGATCAAGGTGGGTGGCAGCCACAACGTGGTGGAGCAGAACCTCATCACCGGCGCGGCGGCGGGCGTGTACATCGAGACGAGCGCCCGCTACACGGCGGTGACCGCCAACGACTTCGTCGACAACAACTACATGAGCAAGCTGACCCCTCCGGAGGAGCACTCCAACGACGACTCGGGGGCGTTCGCGATGCTGGTGCAGGGCGATGACTCCAACATCGGGTGGAACACCATCACGGGGTCGGTGGCCTTCAGCTACGACTACGAGTTCGACGGCGCGGCGGTGGAGATCTTCCTGGGCTCGCGCAACTGGGTCCACCACAATCTGGCGATCGACAACGACACCTTCACCGAGCTGGGTACCAGCCGTGAGGACGACGGCACCTCCAACGACCCGGACGGCACGTCGGGCAACGTGTTCGAGTACAACGGGATCTACGGGTCGCGGGCCCGCTCGGGGCTGGTGACGCGGGGGCCGGTGCACGACGACGGCCGGATCGAGACCAACGGGCCGGTGTTCGGCACGGTGTTCCGCAACAACACGATGAACCTGCCCAACGCCGACGCCGAGGGCGTGGTGTGTGACGCGAGCTGCACCAACCAGCATCTGACGTTGTCGCAGAACATCGTGCTGGCGGGCAAGAAGAGCGCCTACGCCGATCCGGCGTTCACCGCCAGCGACCACAACGTCTTCTACGGCGGGCAGTTCCAGATGTCGGCCGGGACGGCGAACGTGCGCAAGGATCCGAAGTTCGATCCGAACCGGCCGTTGCGGCTGCTGTCCACCAGTCCGGCGATCGGGCTGGGCGTGAAGAAGTTCAGCGACGTCGACCTGGACGGTGTGGCGGTCGGGAGGGACGGGCGGATCGAGGCCGGCGCGTACGAGTACGTGGCCGCGAGCTGACCGGTGGTGGTTCGTCCCGTCGCCTGCCGTGGGCCGGCCGGGCGGCGGGACGTACCGGAGAAAATCGGGGGAAGTCGGTGGCCGGCGCTGCTAGCGTGCGGCGCATGGATGTGATCGACGTCGAGCGGTTCGTGGCGGACGGGTTCGCCAAGGTGGAGGGCGCGGCGGCGCGTGAGGTGGGCGACGAGGCGCGGGCGTTGCTGTGGCGTCAGATCGGGTTGTCGCCGCAGGAGCCGTCGGGGTGGACGCAGCCGGTGGTGTGGGCCTCGGATCTGACGGGTGAGGGGCCGTTCGGGACGCTGGTGCGCAGTGAGCGGCTGCGGCGGGCGCTGGACGCGGTGGCCGGGCCGGGCGGCTGGGTGCCGTGTGGGGCTCTGGGCAACATCCCGGTGCGGTTCCCGGACGTGGCGCCGGCCGACGACCGTGGCTGGCACGTCGACGCCAACACCCCGGAGGCGGACGGCGGCTGGAAGGTGAGCGGGCGGCCGCACACGCTGCTGCTGCTGGTGCTGCTGTCGGAGGTGGGTCCGGACGACGCGCCGACGCGGATCAGGGTCGGCTCGCACCGGGACTCGGTGGCGGTGCTGGGCGAGGCGATGGACGCGATGGTGGCGGGGCCGTTGCTGGAGGAGGCGAGCCGGGGCCGGGCGGAGGCGTACGCGACGGGCGCGCCTGGTGACGTGTACGTGGTGCATCCGTTCACGGTGCACGCGGCGCAGGAGCATCGGGGGCGGCGGCCGCGGTTCATGGCGCAGACACCGGTGTTCCTGAAGGAGCCCCTCTCCCCCGCCGGCGGGTCGCCGCTGGCGCGCGCGGCGTGGGGGGTGCCGGCGTGAGCGAGACGGCCGGCCGCGTGGGCGGCCCGGAGAGCCGGGTGGAGAGCCGGGTGGACGGCGGGGTGGAGGTCCGGGCGGGCGGGCCGGGGGATGTGGCGGCGGTGCTGGCGATGTTCGACAGCGCGGTGGCGTGGCTGGTGAGCCGGGGCATCACCGGGCAGTGGGGTGAGCGGCCCTTCACCGGGGACGAGCGGCGTACGGAGCAGGTGCGGCAGTGGGCGCGGGGTGGTGGGCTGCGGATCGCCGAGGTGGGCGGTGAGCCGGCCGGGTGCGTGAGTGTGGGGGCGCCGCCGGCGTACGTGCGGCCTGCGGAGGTGCCGGAGTTGTATGTGCAGGCGCTGGTGGTGGATCGGCGTTTCCCGGGGATGGGCGTGGGTGCGGCGTTGCTGGATCGGGCGCTGGCCGAGGCCGGTGAGCGGGGGGTGGCGGTGCTGCGGGTGGACTGTTATGCCGGTGGGGACGGCCGGTTGGTGCGCTGGTACGAGGAGTGGGGGTTCGAGCGGGAGGCGCCGTTCACGGTCGGTGAGTGGCCGGGGATGGTGCTGCGCCGCTCCGTGTAGGGGGGCGGGCGGGTTTGCGTTCGAGCGCGCTCGAAGGCCTAGCGTCGTCGTCATGACGACACAGACCTGGATCATCACCGGCGCGTCGCGTGGTCTCGGGCGCGCGCTGGCGGAGTCGGCGCTGGCGGCGGGCGATCACGTGGTGGCGGCGGTGCGCCGGCCGGAGAGCGTGGCCGACCTGGCGGGGAGCTACCCGGAGCGCTGCCTGGTGGCCGCGTTCGACGCGCGGGACGTCTGCGCCGCCGACGGCCTGGTGCGGGACACGCTGGACCGCTTCGGTCAGGTTGACGTGCTGGTCAACAACGCGGGCCGGGCCGTGGTCGGGGCGGTGGAGGAGGTCGGCGACGCGCAGTTGCGTGAGCTGATGGATCTGCACCTGTTCGGGCCGGCCGCGCTGGTGCGGGCGGTGCTGCCGGCGATGCGCGCGCGGGCCGCGGGGACGATCGTGCAGATGAGCAGCCAGGGCGGGCGGATGTCGTTCCCCGGGGTGTCGGCGTACTCCGCGTCGAAGTTCGCCCTGGAAGGGTGGTCGGAGGCGCTGGCCGGGGAGGTGTCGCCGTTCGGGATCCGGGTGATGATCGTGGAGCCGAGCCGGTTCCGGACCGGGTTCAACGCGGCGGACGTGCTGGAGTTCACGCAGGCGTCGGAGACCTACCGGGACCTGCTGGCCGGTGTGCGCGTGGACATGGCCGGGAGCGATGGTCTGCAGGAGGGCGACCCGGTGCGGGCGGCCGAGATCATCGTGTCCCTCGTGCACGGTGAGGAGGTGCCGTTGCGGCTGCCGCTCGGGCGGGAGGCGGTCGAGCGGATCTCGGGGGCGTACCGGCGTGGCCTGGAGGAGGTCGAGCGGTGGGCCGAGGTCGCCCGCAGCGCCGACTTCGAGGATGTGCCCGCCTCGGCCCGGCCGGTCTAGGGTGGTGGGCATGGCCACTGACGATCTGATGTCCAGGGCGCTGGAGACGATCGGGGAGGACGGCCCGCTGTCGGTCGAGGTGATCCACCGCCTCACCGACCTGGCCGATGTGCCCGACTCGATGATGATCACCGAGGTTGCCGACCTGCTCGATGTCTCGCCGCACACGCTGCGCTACTACGAGCGGGCGGGGCTGGTGGAGGTGGCCCGGGACGGCAACGGTCACCGGGTGTACGACGCGCGGGCGGTGCGGCGGCTTGTGTTCGTGACCCGGATGCGGCTGTCGGGGATGGCGATGCGTGACCTGCAGCATTACGTCTCGCTGGTCGACGCCGGGGAGCAGACCGTGCCGGAGCGGCTGGACATGCTGGTGGAGCACCGTGACACCATTCGCCGGCGGATCCGTGAGCTGTCTCTTTCGCTCGCGGCCACCGAGTACAAGATCGCTACGTACGGGGGTGAGACGGGGCCGGACGTCCAGACCCTCGGCACCGGTCTCGACGCCGGTCTCGACACCGGTCTCGATCAGCGGAGGCGTCGCATCGGGTGAGGCGGCGCGGGGTGGGAAGCGGGAAGGGGGCCGGCTGGTGCCGGCCCCCTCGTGCTGCGTCGCCACCTCGTGCCGGGTCGCCCCTTGTGCCGGGTCGCCTCGGTGTTACAGGGCGCTGCCCTTCTTCCACTGCGAGAACGGCATCTGCCAGAAGCCCCAGCCGTTGTTCCATTCCAGCTCGCGGTCGGTGCCGGTGATGTCGACGACGTCGCCGCGCTGCATGGTGCTGTAGAACCACTTGGCCTGGTCGGGGCGGGCGTTGACGCAGCCGTGGCTGACGTTGCGCACGCCCTGGGCCCAGACGTTGTCCTTGGCGTGGACGTACTCGCCGGAGTTGGAGATGCGGACCGCGTGGTTGATCATGACGTCGTAGTAGCCGGGGTCGCCCTTCTTGCGGCCCGGGGAGATCATGCGGACGGGGTTGCCGCGCTCCATGGTCAGGTGGACGCCGGAGGTGGTGGTGTACTCGCGGGTGGTGGCCATGCCGGCGCTGATGCGCATGGTCTGGACCCGCTTGCCGTCCTTGTAGACGTACATCATGTGCTTCTTGGCGTCGACCTTGCTGATGACCTTGGCGCCGATCTTGAGGTTGGCGGTGTAGTCCTTGACGCCGTAGGTGCCCTTGCCGGCTTTGACGCCTTCGATGTCGGCGGTGAAGGTGACCTTCTGGTGGGCGGGCCAGTAGGTGGCGGTGCGGTAGATGACGACGGTGTCGTTGATCCAGCGCCAGGCGCCCTTGACGGGCTTTTCGGCCTTGACGCGCAGGGCGCGTTCGACGGCGGCCTTCTGGGTGACGGGCTGGTTGAAGGTGACGATGATGGGGGCGCCGACGCCGAGGGTCTCGCCCTTGGCGTTGGGGGTGACGTCGGCCACCTGGAGTTCACGCTCGGGTTTGATCGTGGTGAAGGCGCTGGTGGCGGTGGTGACGCCGGACTTGGCGCTGACGGTGTAGCCGGTGGAGGGCTTGAGGGTGCCCTTGGAGACCCAGCGGGTCTTGTCGGCGTTGTAGGTGCCGGTGATCTCGTCGTCGGATTTGCCGGCCTGGACGGTGATCTCGTCCAGGGTGCCGCCGGAGGCGGTGACGACGATCTTCTTGTCCGGGCTGACCTTCGCGCTGCCTTCGGCGGGCGATATCGTGATCGTCGGCGCCTGAGGCGTGGCGGACGTGGTGGCTTCGGATGCGCCGGCGTTGCCCGTGGCGGCGTTGCCGCTGGAGCACGAAGCCGTCAGGGCCGCCGCGGCGAGCAGCGCGATGCCCGCGGTGGGCTTCTTCCAACCAGACGCGATGTTCAAGTCTGTCCTCTCCCCCATGGCAGCACCTAAAAACCTTAATGCTGATGCATGTATGACGCGGATTCATTTGGGAGAGTTCGGTCACATTTAGGTCACTTGTTGCAGTCAACCGCAGGTCAGGGCAGGGTCAAGTACGGGTAAAGGAATGACCGTAAAGGCTTCCGCGTCGGCCGTGCGACAACTCCGGTGATCCGCCGTGCGATCAGCGGCGGGTGAGGCGGTGGGTGAGGCCGGTGTGGCGGCGCCCGGCGCCCTTGGTGCGCACGGCCTGGGCCAGGGCGCGGCGGGAGCCGACGATGACGACGAGCCGCTTGGCGCGGGTGATGGCGGTGTAGAGCAGGTTGCGCTGCAGCATCATCCAGGCGCTGGTGGCCAGCGGGATGACCACGGCGGGGTACTCGCTGCCCTGGGAGCGGTGGATGGAGACGGCGTAGGCGTGGGCCAGCTCGTCCAGCTCGTCGAAGGCGTACGCGACGTGCTCGTCCTCGTCGGTCAGGACGGTCAGCTCGCTGTCGTCGGGGCGGATGTCGGTGACGACGCCGACGGTGCCGTTGAAGACGCCGGCGGCGCCCTTGTCGTAGTTGTTGCGCAGCTGGGTGACCTTGTCGCCGATGCGGAAGACGCGGCCGCCGTAGCGGCGTTCGGGCATGCCCTCGCGGGCGGGGGTGAGGGATTCCTGCAGGGCGAGGTTGAGGGCGCCGGCTCCGGCGGCGCCGCGGTGCATGGGGGCGAGCACCTGGATGTCGCGGCGGGGGTCGAGGCCGAACCTGCGCGGGATGCGGCGGGCGACCACGTCCACGGTGAGCTGGGCGATCTCTTCGGGCTCCTCGCACGGGAACAGGAAGAAGTCCTTCATGCCCGCCAGGACGGGGTGGTGGCCGGTGTTGACGCGGTGGGCGTTGACCACGACACCGGACTCCTGGGCCTGGCGGAAGATCTGGGTGAGCCGGACGCGGGGGATGTCGTGTGCGGCGAGCAGGTCTTTGAGGACCTCGCCGGCGCCGACGGAGGGCAGCTGGTCGACGTCGCCGACGAACAGCAGGTGGGCGCCGGGGGCGACGGCCTTGACGAGCTTGTTGGCCAGCAGCAGGTCCAGCATGGAGGCCTCGTCGACGACGACGAGGTCGGCGTCGAGGGGGTTGTCGCGGTCGAAGGTGGCCTCGCCGCCGGGCCGCAGCTGCAGCAGGCGGTGGACAGTGGTGGCCTCGTGGCCGGTCAGCTCGGCCAGGCGTTTGGCGGCGCGGCCGGTGGGGGCGGCGAGGATGACGCGGGCGCGTCTGGCGCGGGCCAGGGTGACGATGGAGCGGACGGTGAAGCTCTTGCCGCAGCCGGGCCCGCCGGTCAGCACGGCGACCTTGCTGGTCAGGGCCAGGCGGACGGCCTGGCGCTGCTCGGGGGCGAGCTCGGCGCCGGTCTGGGCGTGCAGCCAGGCCTCGGCGCGTTCCCAGTCGACGTCGGCGAACGCCTTGAGCCGGTCGTGGCCGCCGTGCAGCAGCGACAGCAGGCCGCCGGCCAGGGACAGCTCGGCGCGGTGGAAGGGCGGCAGGTAGACGGCGGGCACCACGTTGTCGCCGGCGGGGACGTCCTCGCGTACGACGCCCGCCGCGTCGATCCCCTCGGCGGCGACCAGCTCCTCCAGGCAGGTGGCGACCAGGCCGGCGGGCACGTCGAGGATCTTGACGGCGTCGCCGACGAGGTTGGGGGCGGGCAGGTAGCAGTGGCCGTCGTCGGCGGCCTGGGACAGGGTGTAGCGCAGGCCGGCCTTGACGCGTTCGGGGCTGTCGTGGGGGATGCCGACGGCCTGGGCGATGGTGTCGGCGGTCTTGAAGCCGATGCCCCACACGTCGTCGGCGAGCTGGTAGGGGTGGGTGCGGACGACGGTGATGGACTGCTCGCCGTACTGCTTGAAGATGCGTACGGCGATGGAGGTGGACACGCCGACGCCCTGCAGGAAGATCATCACCTCTTTGATGATCTTCTGTTCGGCCCAGGCGGCGGCGATCATCTTCGTCCGTTTGGGGCCGAGGCCGGGGACTTCGACCAGGCGTTCGGGGCTGGTCTCGATGACCTCGAGGGTGTCGGTGCCGAAGTGGTCGACGATCCGTTCGGCCATCTTCGGGCCGATGCCCTTGATGAGGCCGGAGCCGAGGTAGCGGCGGATGCCCTGCACGGTGGCGGGCAGCACGGTGGTGTAGGACCACACCTCGAACTGGCGGCCGTAGCGGGGGTGGGAGGTCCAGCGTCCGCTCAACCGCAGCGACTCCCCCACCTGAGCGCCCAGCAGGGGGCCGACCACGGTCAGCAGCTCCGAGCCGGAGCGGTCGGTGGCCACCCGGGCGATGGTGTAGCCGCTCTCCTCGTTGGCGTAGGTGATGCGCTCAAGTACTGCGTGCAATTCGGTAACGATTTTATCTGCACCCGTGTCCGGCCTGCTCACACCGATGAGGCTAAGGCAGATCTTCATCACCGCAACACCATCCGCGAGCCGCCAAGCCAGCGATCTATCATGAACACGTGACCAACCCTCCCCTTTCCGCACCCATGCCCGTCCCTATCACGCGGGCAAAAGCGCTGGCATCAGCTGGCCAGCTCTTGGCCCGCGCTCGCGCCGAACGCGACGCCCTCTCCCCCGCCGAAGCGGCCAGGCTCGCACACCGGCCAGGACGCATATCCATGGAGGACCTGGAGGCTTCGATTCGCGCCCAGCGCGAGCGAGCACGGATCGTCAGGTCCCCTGGGGCTGGTTGAAGAGCGGGAACGGGAAGCGATGCCAGAGCGGCGATGGTGGACACGACCAGGACCGCGCCGCCCACCTCACCCCACACAGCCATGGCGAAAATCGCCACGTTGAACAGCAGCAACGAGCCGCCAACCGGACGGCCCACCAGCATGACCACCGCGACCGCCACGGCGACGACCACCGGCACCAGCACCTCGGTGCCCGGCGTCGGCCGGCACAGCAACGCTGTCGCCAGCATCGCCGCCAGCCACCACAGCGTCACGGCCGTCACACGCAGCGCGTGGTCGAACCACCGGGCGGGCAGCGCGGGGACTGCACTCATCACTGGCCCTCCTTCACGAGCTGGTACGAGTCGCCGGACTTCCGCACCCGGCCCGCCTTCTCCAGCGCGCGCAACGCGGCCGGGACTTCGCCGAGCGGCATGTCGCCAAGCCGTCGCCGCGCCGCCACGCACACCGCGCCGAGCTCCTTCGGGCCGCTGATCAAGGCGTGCTCGACCACGGCCTCCACGTCGGCCGACGACCACTGCGGCTTGGCGTCCGGCGCCGCCTTGGCCGGCGTCACGGCGGCCGGGTCACGCGGGTCGACGCCGCGGCGCAGCATGTCGTAGTACTCCTCGAAGAAGCCTCGCGTGATGTCGTCGAGCTGCGCGGCCGCGGGGCTGGTCGCGATGCCGTACAGGTCGCGCGAGATGGAGGCTCGCCACTTGCCGCCGGGCCGGTTGTCGACGCCCTTGATGAAGCCGAGGCCGTGGGTCTTCTCCCGGGTGCCTTCCCAGAACTCCGGCAGCGACGAAGGGTCGGCTGCCAAGCCGACCATGTGATGGTCCTGGCCCGAGCCGGTACGGAACGCGGCCACGCTGCCGCCGCCGGACAAGTTCGAGCGGAGCGTGTTGGAGATCGGCTTGCCGCCGAAGTTCTCCAGGCCCAGGTTCTGCGTGAACACGTCGATCGAGCCGCCCGGCTTCCGCCACGTCTTCGCGGCCGTGGCCAGGAACTCGGTGGCCTGCGCGCCGACCTCGGGATCGCCCAGGAGGAGCGGCAGCTCCTCGACCATGACGTACATCAGCACCAGGCCACCCAGGTCCGGATCGCCGGGCACCAGGAACGACTTGCCGTGTCGCTCCCGGCTCTGGTCGTCGACCCACGGGGCGTGCGCGATGTGCTGCGCGCGGCGGCCCATCACGTAGTCGAGCGCCTGCAGCTCAGCCCAGCACTCCTGCACACCCTCACGGCTGATGGCGGTGCGTCCGTTCCAGTCGGGCTGAGAGCTGCCGTCCTGGGCGTCGAGCAGCACGGCCACGGCCAGAGGGCACTGGTGCACCAGCGCCAGCTTGGTGCCGCCAAACCCCGACTTGCCAGCGCCGGTCGAACCGCAGTTGATGCCCATCTGCGCGCCCGCCGACGTGGTCCAGAAGCTCCAGTGGGTGGGTTTGAGGTCGAAGAAGTAGCCGACGCGGGCGACGCCGGTCTTCACGTCGACCGCTGCGGCGTCGTCCTCCAGATAGCGCACCTGCCGCAGGTTGTCGCCCCGTTCAACGACGGTGACCCGTGCGCCGGAGTAGTCGCCGCCGGGGGCCGGCCCGAGCTCGACCTGGTCCTTAGACACGCGGCGCGCCGACGCGATGGTGCCCGTCGCCTTGGCCATCTTGTCCAGCTCGGTCTTGCCGGGCACGCCGACGACGACGGCAGTGAACCCGCCCGGAACGGGCTCCGGGTTGGCGAGGCGGGTCCCAACGAACGCCTGGTGGTTCGGGACAACGGTCTCCTCCCACCATGCTTCAACACCCGACACGGAGCTCTTCGGCAGGGCCTTCGGCTGGACGGCCCGGCGGTGCGCCGACCGGTACAGGCCGTACCAGTAGGGCACCGACCAGACGATGCCGACGACCCACAGCACCAGCGCGATCAGCCCGTACGGGCCGACGAACGTGGCGACCAGCAGCCACATGGACCCCGCCACGGTCCGCTTCATGGCGGGCTTCTGGCCACGCCGCCGCGCCTTCACCATGGTCACCCCTGCGGCGAGCACGACGGCCGTCCCCGTGACCTCCAGGCCCAGGCCGGTCGCGTCGGCCAGGACGGCGGTGGTCTGGATGGTGGCCAGCCACGCCACCGGCCTCGCGTACGCCATGCGCCTGCGCTGCCGGCGCTTGATACGCCGGATGGCCCGGCGCACCTTCCGCGGTTCGGGCTTATCCGTCTCGGGTTCGGTCTTGTTCTTGGCGGCGATGGCGGCCATGAGAGTGCGCTCCCTTCCGAGCGTCAGGGGTGATCGCTCTGCTCCGGGAACCCGCCACGACGACGCCGTGGCGGGAACCCGCAACCTCAGCGGTCACGCGGTGGCGGCAGCTGCCGCGTCGGCCGCGATCTGCTCCGCGACGCTGGCGGCCTGCCTCAGGAGGTCCTGCAGCACGGCGGCGTTGCCGAGCAGGTGCGAGTGCTGGGCGATCAGGTCGCCCATGCTCGCGACCAGGGCATTGCTGGTGTTGACGAGCCCGTTCAGGTCGTTGGCCATCTGGGTGTGTGCGAGCGAGTAGCTGGTGAGGCCGGTGGCCTCCTGAGCGACTGCCATGTCAGTTCCTTCCGGTTGGGGCGCCTGCTCGGCGCCAGGGTTGTCGATTTCTGCTTGCGTTTTTGCTTGCGTGTTGGTCTCGACGGGGGTGCGGGTGAAGCGCAGCTCCTGGCCGCAGTCGCACTTCTTCGTCGTGCTGTCCTGGCTCGGCTGGAGCATGACGGAGTGCTCGGCGCCGCACCTCTCGCACTCGGTCGTCGCGATGATGATCGTGTTCGTGATCAGCCTGCCGCCGTTCGCCACGGGCTGCCCCACGTAGGTTGGGTCGTCGTGCACGACGTCGTCGGCGGCTTGTTCGACCTCTCCGATCACCTCAGCTTCGACCTCGAGCGTGGCGTACGCGGCGCGTCCGCCCTTGACGGCTTCGAGGACGATGCGCCGGGCAGCGCCGATGGTCTTGGCCGCGCCGTAGAAGGCCCCGCCCGCCGTCACCACGGTGACGCCCAGCAGCTCCAGCAGCCCGGACGCGACGCGGGCGCGCTTCGTGCCACGCCCTTGCAGCGCCTTCTGCGCCCGGTCGTACGCCTGGCGGGTCGCCTTGTAGCCGTTGCGGAACTCCGTCGCGGCCTGGGCCTGGCCCGCCTTCCACGCGCCGGCGGTGACGGCCTTCGCGGCGGCGCGGGCGTCCGGCCGTCGCCACAGGATGACGCCGGTGACGAACACGGCGACTACCAGGGCGAGGATCAGCATGGTCATTTCGACCCCTCCACCTGCGTCTTGAGGGTGGTGGCGTTGGAGTTGAACTGTGAGCTGATGTACGTCCAGGTGGGCCCGGACGTCATGACGACGATCGTGATCAGCGCAGGCAGCGCGAACAGGCCCCACTGCGATGGCCTTCCGATGTCCCAGTCGGACACGCCGATCAGGACCCCGATGGCGACGAGCACCAGGGCGATGACCGCAGGGACGCCGATCCACACCTCCAGCCCCCAGCTCCGCCCGAGGGTGACCAGCCAGGCGGCGATGCCGATGAAACCGAACCCGCCGAGGACCATGAGGATGGCGACGAGGAAATGAATCTTCCGGAACAGCGTGCCGTTTCTCATGACCATGATCGCGGGAGCGAGGGGGATAGCGGCGACCACGACGCCGCCGACGACCAGACCGAATGAGAGTTCCATGAGGATTGCCTTTCAGGCGAGAACGGCTGTGAAGAGGTACACCACCGCGCCGACGACCACCACGGCGGTCAGTAGCGCTGGAAAGCGGATGATCAGGAGCAAGGGCTGCAGGGCGAGGTTCGCCAGGATGACCGGCACCCCGTACACGCCGTAGCCGATCCTCAGGAGGATGGCCTCCCGGACGAACTGCGGCGGGTCGATGAAGTACTGCCGGACCAGCGTCGCGATGCTCGCGGGTCGCTGCCCGAACAGGCCATCGCCCACCACCATGTCGTCGAGCAGCTTCTCCAGCCAGGGCCGCATCTCGGCGGCGACCACTGACCAGACGGACACCACGCCTTCGGCCGGCTCGTCCAGCTGGGCGGGAACGGCGTTGTCGACCGGCGCAGGGAACGGGCCGACGACCACGTTGTCCTGCTGCTCATCGCCGTCGTCGTCGGCAGGCAGTCTCAGCTCATACACGGCTGCTGCCTCCCTTCCTGGCCTTGAGATGTTCGAGGTGCTTCTTGTTCAGGTCGGCGGCGATGGCCCGCATCTGCTTGGCCAGGTCCAGGCTGATCGCGTGGGCCTTGGCGGGGTCGCGCTTGGCGAGGTGCTTCAGCTCGGAGGCGGCCCAGCACGCGGCGAACCAGAAGCGGCGGACGCCGTTCCGCTCGCTGTTGATCCGGTCGGTGTGGTACGCCTTGCGCTCCTCCGGGCCGGTGCGGTCCTTGGCCACTTGCTACTCCTCCTGCTTACGGGCTGTGATTGTTGGTAGGCTGCGCCTCGCGCGCGTGCATGCGCGGGCGCGCGCGCTGCGCAACGCGGGCGCGCGTTGGGCCGTCCGCGAAGCTGCCGGTCAGAGCCGGGCAGGCGACGAACCGCCCCTGCAGCCCCGTCACGGAACGTCACCTTCCGGGGCTTCCACGAACAGCGCTTCCACCTCGGCGTCCCAGTCGATCCGGGACTCTTCGGTGCCGGACGGCACGAGCTTCAACGTCTCGGCCAGGTACGCGCGGACGTTGGCGGTCGGCACGCGGAACGTCAGCGGCTCCTCGGGGTTCCAGCGCAGCGTCCACAGCATCCACATCGGCTCGCCAGACGGCTGGACCATCAGGTCGTCACAGGCGGCCAGCTCTTCCAAGCCCCCCATGAGGACGTCGCGGGGCACGTCCAACGCGACGACGCCGCCGCTGACGTACACGCTCACGAACCACGGGTCGACGGGGCTGTAGTGCAGCCACGCGGTGAGGAAGCGTGAGTCGTCGTCGGCCTGCCACATCGGCAGGACCGTGCTGAGCTTGATGAGGTTGGCCTCGGGGTCCATGTCGTGTCCTTCGCGGTGTCGGGTTGGTTGGGGGTGTCGTGTCACGCCGCGTCGGGCGCGCCGCCTGAGGGCGTGTCACGGGCTGTGCCATCGGGCGTGTCACCGGCTGCGCCGTCCGTGTCGTCAGGCGTGTCACGAGGCGTGACACCGCCTGTGTCACCGGGTGTGTCACGAGGCGTGCCACCGGCCGCCGTGTCACTGGGCGCCAGCCCGGCCTGTTCGATGTACCGGTACGCAGTGCGGGGGCTGACGCCGTACTCCTCAATGGCCCTGTCACGCAGGTCCGTGACACTCAGCTGAGGGTTGGTCTTGACGAGGTCGTGCAGCCACTTGATTCGCCGCTCAAGCTCCTCCCTGCTGGGCTGTGCCGGTGTGCCACGACGCGAGCCGTTCTGCTTGCGTGACACGGTCTTCTTGGGACGTGACACACGCTGCGTCACGCGGGGTGCCGCGGGCGGCTGTGCTGCCGGTACCGCGACGCGTGACGCGGCACTGCTGGTGTCGCCCTTGCCGTTCCGCGCCGTGTCGTCCCCGCCCGTGCCACCTCCCACGACACGGCGACCAACCACGCGTCCCCCGGTCGCGAGAGCCGCCAGCGGCACAAGGTTCGCCATCGCCTCGCGGATCTCGGCGCGCGCCTGCTTCATCTCGTCGCGGGCCTCGCGGATCTCGCCCCGCACCTCCAGCCCTTCGTTCAGGCGGCTGGTCTCCAGTGCGAGCCGCTCGAAGCCGGTCGGCTCCTCCGGCTGCTGCCAGAACGCGGGCCTGTCCACCTTCGTCAGCTCGGCCGTGTTGTAGAGCGCGGCGATCTGCGCCAGCATCCGCTGCTGCTTGGCCTTGTCCTGGACGAGGCCCGTGTGCTCGACGGCGCGGTCCATCGCCTTGTCCAGCTTGGCCAGCGAGCGGGCCTGCTTGCGGTCGGAGGCGCCGGCCTCGCGCAGCGCCCGCGCCTTCTTCGCGGCGAGGGCGACACGGGTGAGGCGGCGGTGCGTGTCGACCTCGGTCGCGGTCCGGTCGCTGGACTCGGCCAGGCCAGCTCGGACGAGCATCCTCTCCGGGGTAAGTCGCCAGTTGATCCGGGTCCGGCCGGTGAGCCGCTGCCGCTCGATCGCCATGCCGCGCTCCCAAAGCCACGCGGCGACGATCGGCGCGGCCAGGCGGAACACGGCCTCGGGGAAGCTGTGCGAGTCCATCGCCGACAGCACCGCGGACAGGCCAGTCAGCGCCCACACGGCCAGGCCGTCGATGCCCGCCTTGTGGTTCTCCCGCATGTTCCGGCGGGCCCGCACCGCGCTCGTCACCATGGCGACCTCGATGAACGCGAACAGCAGGAGCTGAAGAGGGCCGTCAAAGCCGAGCACGTCGCCGGAGAAGCGCCACATTCCCTGCGCGGACACGCCGGTCGCGATGGACGCGGACACGACCGTCAGCACGTCCTCGACAGGACGCGGTGCGACGTAGCGGGCCAACAGCCAGGCGACAGCCCGACACGCCAGGCGCAGCACCACGACCACCAGCGCCAGGACCACCAGCGCCAGGACCGCGATGATCGCTGCGCTGATTGGGTTGTTGGTGATGTAGTCGAACAGCGTGGAGGGGTTCACGCGGCTTCCTCTGTGTCACTGCCAGCGGTATTGCTAGCAAGAAGGAGGTTGAGGCGCGCCCAGGGCGCGAGGCCGGCTCGAATGCCGTGCGGCGCGCAGCCGTGCTGGAGGAGGAGGTCGCCTTCCTCGGCCAGGGCCACTTCCAGGCACTCTTCGACGGTTGGGCAGCCAGCGCAGCGGGCGGCGGCGGCCTGCTGGTAGAAGCGGCGTTGGGTCGTGGCGTTGCCGCCGGGTTCGGTGTCGGGGAACCAGAGGTCGGGATCGGCGCCCGGCCTCGTGCATAGCCCCTTCTCGGTGATCAGGTCGGCGAGGAAGCGGAGCCGTGCAAGGTTCGGCGTGGGGGGCTTGGCGCATGTCATACTTCTCACAGACCTTTCAAGGTCGTGTTCTCCTGACTGGGTTGGTTGGGAAGAGCTGTGGCGGCCTCCGGTGCGGGATGGGTACCCGCTGTAGTCCGGGGGCCGCTTTTCTTTGACTCCGTCATGCTGTGTTGTTTAAACAATATGGCGTACTGGGAGCATGATTAACTACGACACGATCATTTGTCAAACGAGCTTGTGGCAACATCCTGTGATCGAGGACAACATCAGCAGGAGAGGGCGCACCGTGACATCCAGGCGCGACGAGATCGCGAACCACCTTCGCGAGCTCATCACCAGCGGCACCTACGCGCCCGGTGACGTGCTGCCCAACCGAGCCAGCCTGCTTGCCACCTACAAGACCACAACGGCCACCCTCAGCGCCGCCGTGAAACTCCTCCGCGACGAGGGCCTCATCTGGCGCGAAGCCAGCCGCGGCCTCATCGTCCAGGACCTGCGGCCCCTCTACATCGACCTCAGCATGGCCATCCCGCCCAGCAGCGGACTCGGCCCCTGGGAAACCGCCTGCCACAACGCCGGACGTACCGGCACCATGCAGCTCATCGCCGTCGACCGCGTCCCAGTCGAAGCCGACGTCGCCCGAGCCCTTCAACTCAGCGTCGGCGCGACCGTCGTCCGCCGCGACAGGCACGCGCTCCTCGACAGCCAGGCCGTCATGCTCGACACGGCGTACTACCCGCTCGCCGTCGTCGATGGCACGCCCGTGGCCGGCAGCGGCAAGGTCGATGGCGGCATCTTCGCCGCGCTCATCACTGCCGGCGTCCTCGACCCCGCGACCGCCCGGGTCCGCGAACTCATCGGGGCCCGTACTGCTACGAAGGACGAGGCCAGCATGCTACGGCTTCGGCCAGGCGTGTCCGTCCTGACCGCTGAACGCGTCACCAGAGACGGGGAAGCCCAGCCGGTGGAACTGCGTCGCCGGGTAGCGAACCCGCGGCGGATCCGGTTCCGCACCGACGACCTGCCGCTTGCCTGATCTCGGTATCAGGGCGTGGAGCGCCGTGCCGCAAGAACTGGAATCTCAGCTATCTGGTCCTCCCGTAGGTTGTCCCAGGTGATGCCCTTTGGTCGACGGGACCTCGG
This sequence comes from Nonomuraea sp. NPDC050733, assembly GCF_040654215.1. Lineage (NCBI taxonomy): Bacteria > Bacillati > Actinomycetota > Actinomycetes > Streptosporangiales > Streptosporangiaceae > Nonomuraea > Nonomuraea sp. NPDC050733. Next base: position 40,736 of record NZ_JBFAHO010000056.1, read on the forward strand.
GCACGGGATGAGTTCCTCCGGGGTGACGATGTAGTCGACGCTGAAATCGTGCTCGGCCTCGGGAATGTCTTCGTCGATCACTTGAAGTCGGTGGACTGGCGCCACGATCACGGTCTGCGCGGTCACGAGGCCGGCCTCGATCAGGAGGGCCACCTCAAGGTCGGAGTAGCCGGCACCTTTGCCTATGCGTGCCCCAGACCGATTTACCGCGACGCTGCCGCACACCACCAGGTCGATGGGCCGCATCTGATCTATACCCACCCGGGGCGCGACTCTCCTGGCCCCCTCCTTCCCGGCCGCCTCGTCTGGAGGACCACCCAGCGAGGCAGGGTCGAGAAGGTAGAACGGCTGGAGGCTGGCCATCCTTGGTACGGCCATATAGAGCAGCTTGCCCTCGCGCAGAGCCTGTGCGCGGACGGAAAGCTGGGCGTGATCGGGATTGGCTTTCACCGTCTCCGCGCGCCGCCACGCCTCCAACTCGGCCAGGCGCTCGGCTGTCGCCTTCGCGCCGTCGAAGTCTGGGATCGTCCCGTACACATCTGGTGGTACGACGCCCGCGCTCAAGAGACGGCGCCACACCTTGTCACGGACCGCTTGCTTAGCCTGATCGATGGTCACGCCCCACCTGTCTCTACACGGTCGACATCAGGGCGAAGAGGCGGTCATGGACCTCCTGAACCCATGCCTCCCCTCGCCACTGCCGCAGTTCTCTACCGGCTGCGAACGCCAGGTTAAGACCGCCGCCGCCCCGTGTCAGCTCCACCGTGTCAATGGTCCGATGTACGGCGTCCGCGGCTTCGTCGAGCTTGCGCTGGCGAATCAGGGCGAGGCTGAGGTTGCCAAGGGCGATGGCCTGGCTCTTGCGCTTCGACTCCAACTCGGCGATGGTGGCACGCAAGATCGGCTCCGCCTTGTCGGGGAGATCAAGGAACAGGTAGCACGAGCCGGCCAGCCGGTTGAACTCGTTGATCGTGTAGTACTCCGCAGCGAGGTCCTCGACGTTGACTCTGTCGAACTGAGTCTCAGCCTTCCTGAGAGCGTCTTCGCACGCCTTGAGTTCACCCTTCATGGCGTGCCCCTCGGCGACGTGAAGTAGGGATAGGCCCATGAGTGACGGGCTGGCAAGCCTGGCCACTTCTGCCGCTTGCTGAGCCAGCGCTACCCCCTCGACTGGATCGTTGGCTCCATAGAGGGCGAGGTAGCTCTTACGCAGGATGGCGTACGCCTCCGCGAACGGATCTCGGACGTGTCGCGCCGCGCTCACCGCGTCGTCAAAGTAGGACTGCGGGGCTCGGTGGTCGTGCCTGGAGCTCGCATCCCAGATCAGTTGCCCCATGAACGTCGCCGAGGCGGCTTCCACTTCGCAGAGCGCGCGCCGTACACGGGGGTTGCTCGTCTTCTCGCGAAGGTATTTCACCTGGCCATGAACCTGCCCAGCTGGACCCAGAAGAGTTACTGACGGCGACTGGTTGTAGGAGCTGTCCAGTTCACGCAGCCGTTCATGCAAATAGGCCACAGTCACCAAATCGGCCGAAGTGGGATTATCGAGCACATAACTCATATGCTCGCTCGGCTTTTTCTCAGTGGTCGTCACGTCATCAAGCAGGGCTTGGAGCTCCACCTCTGGCACCCTAAGCGCCCGACATAGCTTGGGGCGCAAGAATGGTTGCGGTTCGGTCTCCGCTCGTTCCCATCTGTTGACGGTTGACCGTTCAACTCCAAGATGCGCTGCAAGGCTCTCCTGCGTGAAACCAGCGGCCTTTCGGCGCTGGGCGAGCCGCAGGCGCTTGGCCGCCATGACGCATACCTCCAGATATCAGCCGTGCGCCAACCATAACTCTTGCTCGCTAACCACGCAGGTCAGAAGCCCCTATGCGACATTGGTGCCTCATTTCTGCGTCATTTCCGCTGTTGGACTCTCCCACGCGAAGCGCTTACCTGGCTAGGCACGGTGTTGCTGCTGCTCGTCGCCGATTCGCGCGACCTGCGCAGCCTGCACAGATCGATTCCTAAAAAGCGGAAACCCGCCAGCTGACGCCATCACGCCGACGGGTTTCCTTGATCGCACATCGGAGGTGCGACCCAATGGACGACTGTAGAGCCACCTCACCACCGAGCGCACCGCTTCAAAAGCGCGCTACTCAGGCAGTGACGTCGCGTAGAGCGAGCCGAGGCAACCCATGATGTCCAGCTATGGCGAGTGCAACTCTCACAGTCTCCTCTCACCGCCTCCGGCTACCCAGGCCGGGGTCTACAGCGCCCTTCTCGGTGGAGGATCGGAGAAGGACGCTTACCAGACCGAGCTGACCGTCGCTGATGAGCTGGAGAACGCGGTCCCCGGCGTGAAGAAGGCTGCAGGCGAGGGGCGCAAGTTCATCGGCCGTGCTGCTCTTACCGTTGGTGAGCGGGGGCTCAGCCAGTTCATCGACCTTGGCTCGGGCCTCCCTCGGGCCCCCTATCTGCACGAGATCGTCCGTCGCGACCAGCGGGAAGCGAAGGTGGTCTACGTCGACCACGACCCGCGCGTCTGCCGCCACGGCTGGGTGCATCTCAAGGGCGAGGGCCTGGCGATGGTTCAAGAAGACATCCGCGAGATCGACAGGGTCCTGGCCAACAAGGATCTGCTCAGCATCATCGACCTCGACAAGCCCGTGGCCGTCGTACTGGGCGCGATCTGCCACTTCCTCACCGATGAAGAGACGACGCGCATCCTTGAGACGCTTCGCGAGATCTTGGCTCCGGACAGCGCGGCGATCGTTACCCATGCCACCACAGACGGGGCGACCGATCAGCAGATCGCTGCCGGCCGGGACGTCTACACGCAGGTATCGGAGATTCACCTGCGCTCGCGGCGGCAGATCCAGGACCTGCTCAGTGGCTGGGACCTCATGGAGCCCGGAGTGGTCAACCCCGCCACCTGGTTCCCTTACGACCGGTGGGCCCCCCTTGAGGCCGACCCTGAGGCGCCGCTCCACATGTACGGCGCCGTCGCCTGGCTGCTGCCGTCAGAGGGGCAGGCAGCGTGAAGTCCCAGCACTCCGCACAAGACTCCGGCCGCCAGCCGGGCACACCCCCGTCGTGCCCACCGGGAGGCGGCCGGTCGCGATGGCAGACAGAAGACCCCTCTTCGGGGCCTCCGGCTGCCGCGCACAGTGTGGCCGGCCCGGTGACCACACCCGCCGCGCCACCTGCGGGCGCGAGCCGACCGATCGATCGCCACGGTTATGGGGGCGCGGGCCCCCGTAGCCGACGCCCCCCGGCGCACCCCAGCGCCCCCGGCGCCGGGGGGGGGGCGCAAGGCCGACCCGCGG
>NZ_JBFAHO010000057.1:0-39899 GCF_040654215.1 Nonomuraea sp. NPDC050733
GCCCCAACCCGCCCCCGGGCCCCCGCCTTGGGGGGGGAGCCGCGCTAACTGGGGGGGGGGGGGGGGGGGGGGGGGGGGGCGGGGGGGGGGGGGGGGGGGGGGGGGGGGGGGGGGGGGGGCGCCGCCGCCCCCCGCCCCGGAACTCGAAGGGGGCGGAGCCCCCTGGGGAGTACGCCTGAGCGCCCCCTCGCGAAGACCTTGCTTCTCGGCCCTTACAGCACCGGCAGGTAGCGGCCGAGCTCGAACTCCGTGACGTGGCGGCGGTACTCGCGCCACTCCGCCCGCTTGTTGCGCAGGAAGAAGTCGAAGACGTGCTCACCCAGCGTCTCGGCCACCAGCTCGCTCTGCTCCATGACGGCGATGGCCTCGTCCAGGGACTGCGGCAGCGGCCGGATGCCGAGGGCGCGGCGCTCGGCGCTGGTGAGGGTCCAGACGTTGTCCTCGGCGGCGGGCGGGAGCTCGTACCCCTGCTCGATGCCCTTGAGGCCGGCGGCGAGGATGAGAGCGAAGGCGAGGTACGGGTTGCAGGCGGAGTCCAGCGAGCGGAACTCGATCCGCGTCGAGCCGCCCTTGTGCGGCTTGTACATGGGCACCCGGACCAGGGCCGAGCGGTTGTTGTGGCCCCAGCAGATGTAGGAGGGGGCCTCGCCGCCCTGGCCGGCGATGGCCTCGGCGCCGCCCCAGAGCCGCTTGTACGAGTTGACCCACTGGTTGGTGATGGCGGTGATCTCGGCGGCGTGCCTGAGCAGGCCGGCGATGAACGAGCGGCCCACCTTGGACAGCTGGTAGTCGGCGCCGGCCTCGTAGAAGGCGTTGCGGTCGCCCTCGAACAGCGACATGTGGGTGTGCATGCCGGAGCCGGGGTGCTCGGTGAACGGCTTGGGCATGAACGACGCCCAGATGCCCTGCTCCAGCGCCACCTCCTTCATGACCAGGCGGAACGTCATGATGTTGTCGGCCGTGGTGAGCGCGTCGGCGTAACGCAGATCGATCTCCTGCTGGCCGGGGGCGCCCTCGTGGTGGCTGAACTCGACGGAGATGCCCATCGACTCCAGCATCATGATCGCCTGGCGGCGGAAGTCGTGGCCGGAGCTGTGCGGGGTGTGGTCGAAGTAGCCGCCGGAGTCGATCGGCTCGGGCCGCTGGCCGGGCTCGGGGCGGTTCTTGAGCAGGAAGAACTCGATCTCGGGGTGGGTATAGAAGGTGAACCCCATGTCGGCGCACTTGGCGAGCGTGCGCTTGAGCACCCACCGCGGGTCGGCGTGGGACGGCGAGCCGTCGGGCATGAGGATGTCGCAGAAGATGCGGCCCGCGCCGGGCGTCTCGCTGCGCCACGGCAGGATCTGGAACGTCGCCGGGTCGGGCTTGGCCAGCATGTCGGCCTCGTACACGCGGGCGAAGCCCTCGATGGCCGACCCGTCGAAGCCGATGCCCTCGGCGAAGGCGCCCTCCAGCTCGGCCGGCGCGATGGCCACGGACTTGAGGAAGCCGAGGACGTCCGTGAACCAGAGCCGGATGAACCGGATGTCGCGTTCCTCGAGTGTGCGGAGCACGAACTCCTGCTGGCGGTCCAAGGCATCCCCTCATGAAGACAGTCAGTCATCGTGTCCCTACCAGCATGCCGTGTCCTTGTTTCGCACACGTTACGAGGGGCGCCGGTGCGAGCCTCGCTGACAAACCGTCCGCCCCGACCTACTGTGATCACGCAGTCGGTCTCGGGGGAGGCATGGGTGGCCATCGACCTGCTCAATCACAAGCTGGATCGGGCGTTCGACCACATCGACGCGGGCGGCGCCGGCTCGGTCGAGCGCGAGGACCTGCTGGGGCTGGGGGCGCGCGTCCTGGTGGGTTTCGGCGAGTCGCCGACGTCGGTCACCGGCAGCGGGCTCGTCGACGGTTTCGACGCGATCTGGACGGCACTCGCGGACGCGCTCGGCCGCGACCGCGAGTCCCGGCTGTCGCGGGAGGACTTCCGGGAGGGCATGCGTGGGGCGTTCGTGTCGGGTGACCGATACGAGCCGGTGTTCCGGCCGGCGACGGTGGCCGTGGCGGCGCTGTGCGACCCGGACGGCGACGGGCTGGTCGGGCGGCGCGAGTTCCGGATGATGCTCGGCGCGTTCGGCACCGCGTACGACGACATGGATGTGGCCTTCGACCGGCTCGACCGGACGGGACGCGGGACGCTGACGGTGGACGAGCTGGTCGCGGCGGCCCGGCAGTACTACACGGGCGAGGACCCCGGCGCGGCCGGCAACTGGCTGTTCGGGCCTTTGTGAGCATCCCCGTGATCGCGACCGTGAGGACCGCGCTGCGGTCCGTGCTGCACCGCAAACCGCTGGCGCCCGCTCCGCGCGCCGGTGAACCGGAGGCTCTTCCTGCGGGGGAGCAGCCCTGGACGGGCGGCGGGCCCGCGGCGCTGATGGCGCTGACGGAGCGGGTCCCGGCGCTGGCCGCGCCGTGCCGGATGCACCCGGCCGTGTACGCGATCGAGGCGGCCGTGATCGACTGGGCCCGGCGCACCGGGTTGGAGGCGGACCCGGGCGTGGGGTTCCACCGGATCGCCGGGCGGGCGCTGGCCGAGTTCGACGCCGCCGCGGCGGCGCTGTTCGCGCAGTGGCTGACGTGGCTGTTCCACCTGGACGACGAGATGGACGAGGGGCCGGGCCGGCTGGAGATCTTCCAGGGGCTGCTGGAGGGCCGTTCGGCGCATCCGCTGGAGGCGGCGTTCGCGGACCTGTGGCGAGTGACGAGCGTGCGGATGAGCGACCAGTGGCGGGCCAGGTTCGCCGCGAACCTGCGGCGTCACCACGACGCCTGCCGCGCGCAGGCGGCCAACCGCGCGGCGGGCCTCGTGCCGACGCTGCGGCAGTACCCGGCGCTGCGCCGCGCGACCGTCGGCCCGTACGTCTTCGACCTGGTCGAGCCGTGCCTGCGGGTGGAGGCGCCGGCGTGGCTGCACGGCTGCGAGGCGTGGCGGGAGCTGGTGGACGCCTGCAACGACGTGACGGCGTGGTGCAACGACGTGGCGTCCCGGGCGAAGGAGCGCGGCGACGGGCACAACCTGGTGGTGGTCGCGGCGCGCGAGCTGGGGCTGGCGGAGCCGGAGGCGGTGGCCTGGGTGCTCGACCGGATCGCCGAGCGCTGCCAGGACATGAACCGGGCGGCGCGGCGGCTGCCGCTCGACGAGCTGGGGCCGCGCGTGGCGCGCGACGTCAGCAAGGTCGCCTGCGCGTACCTGGCGGCGCCGCGCGCGCACATCGACTGGCTGGTGGAGTCCACCCGGTACGCGCGGCCATGAACACCTGGGTCAGGAGGCGTGGAGGGCGAGGGCGTCTCCTGTCGGGGTGCGCCGGTAGACGACCTCCTTGCCGACGCGCAGGCCCATGGCCAGCCCGCTGTCGCTGAGCACGCCGAGGTGCTGGCTGACCGCGCCCCGGGTGATCCCCATCCGGTCGGCCAGCGCCGACGTGGTGGCCGGCTCGGCCAGCGCGAGCAGGATCCGCGCCCGGCTGCGCCCGATGAGCGCGGCCAGCGCGCCGGGCGCGGGCGGCGGTCCCTGCTCCCAGAGCGTGCCGACGCCGGACACCGGGTAGACGAGCATCGACTGGTACGGCTCGGACATGACGGCCGTGGCGGGCCAGAAGAACGCGCTGGGCACCAGCAGCAGCCCGTCGCCGTGCAGCCCGCTGACCGAGGAGGTCCAGGACCGCTCGACGACGAGCCGCTCCCCCGTCCACGACACGGCCGGGTCCAGCCCTGCGAACAGCTCGCGCGCCCCGCCCGTGGCCAGCAGCCGCGACCTGCGCAGCACGTCCCGCTCCAGCAGCGCGTACACGCGCGGCCAGAACTCCGCCAGGCACGTCTCCCAGTACGCCTCCAGCGCGTCGGCCACCCGGGTCACCCCGGCCGCCGGGTCGGCGCGGAACCGTTCGATCACCGCCCGGTCGGAGCCCACGAGCCGGGCCGCCTCGGCCCGCGCCCGCTCCGGCGGGGTCCGCCGTACCGTCTCCAGCTCGGTGGCGAGGTCGGGCAGCGGCGTGTCGGGCGGCGGGGTGACGAAGTCGACGAGGTAGCCGTCCGGGGGCACCAGCGCGAACAGCTCCTCCATGTCCAGCCCGGCCAGGCGGGGACGTACGCACTTGATCCACGGCAGGTGCAGCGACTGCCGGGCCGGGTCGCGCAGCGTCCGGAGGCTGGCGACCAGCTCCCACAACGGCGAGAACGCGAACCTGATGCGTGCCACGTCCTCCGGTCTAAGCACCCATGTCACCGCCACACGTTTTAGTGTGCCCTAAATCGTTCGCCGGTCGTGCCGCGGGTCATCACCCTTTGATCTGTGAGTACGCCCCTGATGGACAAGTCCGGTTTCCTGCGGTCCGCGCTCGGCGGGCTGCCGCGCCCGTTCTGGGCCCTGTGGAGCGGCACGCTGGTGAACCGCCTGGGCACGATGGTCATGCCGTTCACCGGCGTCTACCTGACGCAGGAGCGCGGCATGCCCGTGGCGGCGGCCGGGGCCGTGATGGCGGTGTTCGGCGCCGGGTCGCTGCTGTCGCAGCCGCTCGCCGGCGTGCTGGCCGACCGGATCGGCCGCCGGGCCACGCTGGCGGGCGGCATGCTGGCCACCGCCGCCGTGATGCTGTGGCTCGGGGCGAGCACCTCGCTCGCCACGATCACGGTCGTGATGTTCCTGCTCGGCCTGGTGATCGACGTCTACCGGCCCGCCTCCAGCGCGCTGGTCGCCGACCTCGTCTCGCCGGAGGAGCGCCCGCGCGCCTACGGGCTGCTGTTCTGGGCGATCAACCTCGGGTACGCCCTCGGCATGACCGTGGGCGGGCGGCTGGCGGGGATGGGGTTCTCCTGGCTGTTCTGGATCGACGCGGCCACCTGCGTGGCGTTCGCGGTGCTGGTGTGGCGGGCCGTCCCCGAGACGCGTCCGGAGGCTCATGAGTCGGCGGGCGGGTTCGGGGTGGTGCTGCGCGACCGGGTGATGGTCGGGTTCACGCTGGTCATGCTGGGCAACGCGCTCATGTACTCCCAGACGGTGACGATGCTGCCGGTCGCGATGACCAAGACCGTGGGGCTGCCGACCGGTGACTACGGGCTGGCCATGGCGCTGAACGGAGTCCTGATCGTCGTCGTGCAGCCCCTGGTGTCCGGGTGGCTGGGCCGGCGGGACCCGTCGCGGACGATGGCGCTGGGGCTGGTCGTCATGGCGGCCGGGTTCGGGCTGACCGCGTTCGTCACCGACGTCATGGGGCTGGCGCTGACCATCGTCGTGTGGACGGTCGGGGAGATCATCACGGCCGGCATCGCGGGAACCGTCGTGGCCCGGCTGGCGCCCGCCCACCTGCGCGGCCGGTACGCGGGACTGTCGGGGTTCGCCTGGTCGGCGTCCTCGGTGCTGGCCCCGCTCCTCGGCGGGACGCTTCTGGGCGTGGGGCCGGAGGCGCTGTGGTTCACGATCGGCGGGCTGGGGCTGGTGTCGGCGGCCGGCATGCTCGCCCTCGGCCCCGCCGTCCGCCGCCGCTGACCTCCACCCGGCGTCGAGCGGCTTGGATGCTCGGTGACCCGTTCCGGTGGCGGCAAGCACTGGTGGCGGCAAGCGCTGTAGGAAATCGCCATGTCCCCGGACATCCGTCGCCTCTACGCTTACCTCTGCCATGCTGACATTCACCACGCTGGGACCGTTCCAGGCCTGGTCCGACGGCGTCCCCCTCGATCTCGGCGGCCGGCGGCAACGAGCGGTGCTCGCGCGCCTGCTCGTGGCCGGGGGCCGCGCCGTGCCCGTGACCACGCTCATCGACGAGCTCTGGCCGGGAGACCCGCCCGCGCAGGCGCTGTCGACCGTCCAGGGGTACGTCTCGCGGCTGCGCCGCGCGCTCGAACCCGGCCGCGCCCCGCGCGAGGAGGCCGGGGTGCTGGTGTCGGCCGCCCCCGGCTACGCGCTGCGCGCCGGCGCCGAGCAGGTGGACGCCTGGCGGTTCGAGAGCCTCGTCCAGTCGGACGGCGATCCGGCGCGGGTGTGGACGGCCATGGAGGAGGCTCTCGCGCTGTGGCGGGGGCCCGCGCTGGCGGAGTTCGCCGATCTGACGTGGGCGGTCACGGAGTCGGGACGGCTGGAGGAGCTGCGGCTGATCGCGGTGGAGCGGCGCGCGGGCGCGGGACTCGCGCTCGGCCGGGCGACGGCGCTGGTGGCCGACCTGGAGGCGCACGCCTCGGCGTACCCGCTGCGCGAGGAGGCGTGGCGGCTGCTGGCGCTGGCCCTGTACCGGACGGGCCGCCAGGGCGACGCGCTCGGCGCGCTGCGGCGGGCGCGGTCGATCTGGCGGGACGAGCTGGGGCTGGACCTGACCAGCGGGCTGCAGCGCCTGGAGGGCGACATGCTGGCCCAGCGCCTGGAGGAGCGTGCCCCGTCCCCGGCGTCCCCGGCGCCCCCTGCTTCCCCGGGGTCCCCGCTGCGGGTGCTGGTGGCCGACGACCAGGCGCTGGTGCGGGCCGGGCTGCGTACCGTCCTGAGCGACGAGGCCGGGATGGAGCCGGCCGGCGAGGCGGCGGACGGCGAGGAGGCGATCGCGCTCGCCCGGGAGACCAGCCCCGACGTGGTGCTGCTCGACATCCAGATGCCACGCCTGGACGGCCTGGCCGCCGCCCGCCGCATCCTGGCGGACGAGCGCCCGCCCAAGGTGATCGTGATGACCACGTTCGGCAGCGACGAGAACCTGTACGCGGCGCTGCGGGCGGGCGTGAGCGGCTTCGTGCTGAAGACGTCCCCGCCGGAGCAGCTCGTGGCCGCGATCCGGGCCGCGGCGGCCGGCGACGCGCTGATCGACCCGGCGGTCACGACGCGGATCATCGCCGGGTTCGCGGGGCGTACGGACCCGGGCTGTCCCCCGGCGCTGGCCGGGCTGTCCGACGACCGGATCGACGTGCTCAAGCTCGTGGCCCGCGGCCTGACGAACCAGCAGATCGCGCGGACCCTCGCCCTGACCGAGCCGGCCGTGGCCGCCGAGGTGGCGGCGCTGCTCGGCCATCTCGGGCTCATCGACCGGGCGCAGCTCGTCGTGGCCGCCTACGAGTCCGGCCTGGTCACCCCCGGGACGGCCGCCGGGAGATAGCCCGCTTCTCGTCGCTGGGACGATAAAAATCACGGCGTATTAGGCTGGTCGCGTGGCTCAACTGCGCATCGCCCTCGCACAGACCAACCCCACCGTAGGCGACCTCAGCGGCAACGCCGACAAGCTCGTGGCGTGGACGCGGGACGCCGCCGACCGCGGCGCCCATCTCGTTGTGTTCACCGAGATGTTCCTCACCGGCTATCCGGTCGAGGACCTGGTGCTTCGCACGTCGTTCGTGGACGCCAGCATCAGGACGCTCCAGGAGACGGCCGTGCGGCTGCGCGACGAGGGGCTCGGCGAGCTGCCCGTGGTCGTCGGGCACGTCGACCGGGCGGGCCTCGCGCCCCGTGTCGGCCAGCCCAAGGGCGCCCCGCTCGACGCCGCCGCCCTCCTCCACCGGGGGGAGGTGGTGACCCGCACGGCCAAGCACCACCTGCCCAACTACGGCGTGTTCGACGAGTACCGCTACTTCGTCCGCGGCGACCGGCTGCCGGTCTTCCGGCTGCACGGCGTCGACGTCGCCGTCGCCGTGTGCGAGGACCTGTGGCAGGAGGGCGGCCCCGTGTCCGTCGTCGGCCGGGCCGGCGCCGGGCTGCTCGTCGTGCCGAACGCCTCGCCGTACGAGAAGGAGAAGGACGACGTCCGGCTGGAGCTGTGCGCGCGGCGGGCCCGCGAGGCCGGCTGCGCGCTCGTGTACGCCAACCAGGTCGGCGGGCAGGACGAGCTGGTCTTCGACGGCGACTCGCTGGTGGTCGACGCCTCCGGCGAGCTGGTCGCGCGGGCCGGGCAGTTCCGGGAGGAGCTGCTCACCGTGGACCTCGACCTGCCGGTGTCCACGGCCGAGCCCGGCCGGTTCCCGTACGACGCGGGCGACGGGTCCACGATCACCGTGGAGCGGCTGGTGCTGTCGTCCGACCCCGTCCCGCCGTACGAGCCGGAGCCCCCGGTCGTCGCGGAGCGGCTGGACCTGCACGCCGAGGTGTACTCGGCGCTGGTGCTGGCCGTGCGCGACTACGTCGCCAAGAACGGCTTCCAGTCGGTCATCCTCGGCCTGTCCGGCGGCATCGACTCGGCACTGACCGCCACCATCGCCTCCGACGCGATCGGCCCCGACCGGGTCAACGTGGTGCTCATGCCCTCCCGCTACTCCTCCGACCACTCGCTCGGCGACGCCGAGGAGCTGGTACGCCGCCAGGGGGTCAGCGCCCGCGTCGCTCCCATCGCCGACATCGTGGACGCGTTCGAGAAGGAGATCGAGCTGTCCGGCCTGTCCGCCGAGAACCTCCAGGCGCGCGTCCGCGGCATGATCCTCATGGGCCTGTCCAACGAGCACGGCCACCTGGTGCTCACCACGGGCAACAAGAGCGAGCTGGCCACCGGCTACTCCACCCTCTACGGCGACTCGGCGGGCGGCTTCGCGCCGATCAAGGACGTGCCGAAGACGATGGTGTGGGAGCTCGCCCGGTGGCGCAACGAGCACACCGACCCGTCGTTCCTGCTGCGCGCCGACCGTCCCGTGCCGGAGAACTCCATCACCAAGGAGCCCAGCGCCGAGCTGCGCCCCGACCAGCGCGACACGGACTCGCTCCCGCCGTACGAGGTGCTGGACCGGCTGCTGGACGACTACGTGGAGAAGGACATGGGCTCCCGGGAGCTCATCGACGCGGGCCACGACCCTGATCTGGTGACGCGGATCATCCGGCTGGTGGACCTGGCCGAGTACAAGCGACGCCAGTACCCGCCGGGGCCGAAGATCACCCCGAAGAACTTCGGCCGCGACCGCCGCCTGCCCATCACCAACCGCTGGCGCGAGACCACCTGACCGCTTCGCCCCGCTGCCCTCGCGGGGGGTGCAGTGTGGCCGGATGCGGACACGCACATGGTGAACAAATCGGGTGACTCCGGCATCTGACATCACCGAGGGATGCCAGCGGCAGGAGGACCATCGGTGGATACCCGTCGGGAGAACCCGGGGCGGCCTGGTCGGCCTCGTAAGGCAGTGGCGGTGCCGGCCGCGGTGATCGCCTTGACGGCCGTGCTCGGTTCAGCCACGCCCGCACACGCGGAGAAGCGGACGCCGGCCACGGCCACCCCGCCTGCGAACGCGGCCGTGGCGACAGCCATTCCCAAGGGTTTCCTGCTGTACGAGAGCAGGGCGACGAGGAAGAGGCTGGAGAAGAAGGTCGTCCGCACACGCATGCGGTGGAAGACCAGTGACCGTCTGAGGGAGCCGCTGCTGATCGACCCTTGCGGCACGGGGAGGCAGACCGACCAGAGCCGCCGGTCCGCACGTACCATCACGGGCCGTTCGGTGATGTGGGACGGTGACTACTCCGAGCAGCTGATCGTCTACCGGGACGAGATGGCCGCGCGCGCGGCGGTGAAGGGCCTGCGCTCGGATCTGCGCCGGTGCTCCGAGCGAAACCGCCACTCCTACACCTACCAGGCGAAGGACACGCGCATCGGGGACGAGGCGTTCATGGTGGACATGTTCAAGATCGCCTCGGCGGATGGAGCCACCGTCATGCGCCAAGGCAGGACCGTGGCCATCTACGCCCTTCCACTCCGACGGCGTGACGATCCTCCGAAGTGGAGGGAGGCAGAGTACGGAGGGCTGGAGGCCAGGAAGATGGCGAAGAAACTCGGGTCAGTGCCCGACTTCCTCCTGCGGCCCTGAGGGTGACGCGTTCATGGCCGGTCAGCGGAAGACGCCGCTGTAGGCGTTGAGGGCCGGCTGGCCGCCGAGGTGGGCGTACAGGACGGTGGAGTCGCGCGGGATCCGCCCGTCGCGGACCAGGTCGATGAGCCCGGCCATGGACTTGCCCTCGTAGACCGGGTCGAGGATCACGCCTTCGAGCCGGCCGGTGAGCCGGATGGCGTCCACCGTGGACTGCACGGGCACGCCGTACAGGTCGCCGGCCCAGCCCTCCAGCACGGTGATCTCGTCCTCGCGCAGGTCGCGGCCCAGGCCGATCAGCTCCGCGGTGGCGCGGGCGATCTTCTCGACCTGGGCGCGGGTCTCGGCGGCCTTGGCGGAGGCGTCGATGCCGAAGCCCGCCTCGACCAGTCGCACGTCGGCGCCCATGACGCGGGACAGCAGGATGTTGCCGACCTTGTCGTTGACCGCGTCGGGCCAGTCCACCCAGCTCTCCTGCACCAGCACGGCCTTCAGCCCGGCGCGGGCGGCGACGGCGGCCACCTGGCGGGTGTGGTTGGACTGCACCCCGCCGATGGTGACGAGGGTGTCGGCGCCGGCGGCCAGGGCGTCCGGTACGAGGTACTCCAGCTTGCGGGTCTTGTTGCCGCCGAAGGCGAGGCCGCTGTTGCAGTCCTCCCGCTTGGCCCAGACGCGGGCGCCGCCGAGGTGGTCGCTCAGCCGGTCGAGCGGATGGACGGGGCTGGGCCCGAACAGCAGCGGGTAGCGGGGGAAGCTGTCGAGGGACATGGTGGCTCCTTGGGTGGTGCGGGCTCAGCCCGTGGACGATGTGGCCTCGCCGTCGGGGAGCGTGTCGAGGAGGGGGACGAGTGTCTCCCAGTTGGCGCGGGTGGCGGCCGCCGCGCCGTCGGCGTCCCCCGCCTCGCACAGCGCGATGATCCGCTCGTGCTGGGCCACCGAGCCGCGGCCGCTCAGCGAGGAGAAGCGCAGCCGCTCCAGGCGCCGCAGTACCGGCGTGAACTGTTCGAGGACGGTACGGATGGCGTGGTTGGCGCTGGCGGTGACCGGGACGCCGTGGAAGTCGTCGTCGGCGGCGATCGCGGCGTCCACGTCGTCGCGGCGCAGCGCGTCGGCGAAGCGGGCGTTGGCCGCGCGCATGGCGTCCAGCTCGGCTGCGGACAGGCCGGGCAGCGCCTCGCGGACGGCGAGCTCGTGCATGGCGGCCGTCACGGACTGGGCCGCCCGGACGGCCCGGACGTCCAGCGGGCTGACGATCGTGTGGCGGCCGGGCTTGGTCTGCACGAGACCCGCCTGCTCCAGCCGGGCCAGCGCCTCACGGACCGGGGTGCGGCTGACGCCGAGCCACTCCACGAGGTCGGCGTCGTTGAGGCGCTCTCCCGGAGCCAGCGTGCCGTCGACGATGGCGTCCCGGATCGCCCGGTAGGCGTTGTCGCGCAGCAGCGAACGGGAGACGAGCCCTCGACTGATGGGAACCGGCATGCAATATATTGCATGCCGGTCGCCGCGGTTTGTCAACCGTCAGCAGGAGACACGCGAGCTCCCGCCCGTGATCGTTCGCCCGGAAAACCCCCAGCATGCGGGCGTAGTGCGGCGATATGGTGCGTTGGTGGACACTCTGGAGAGCCTCGTCATCGCCAGGCGGTTACGAGTCCCCGTCGACGCCCCCGCCGCCGATCCGGCCGCCAATCCGGCTGACTGGGGCGAGACGGCCGCCCGCCAACTCGACGCCGCGCTGCTGAGCGCCGGCTTCACGTGCTCGCCGGCGCTGCTGGAACGCCTGTCGGGGCTGCGCGGCGAGACCGTGCTGGACCTCGGCGTACGGGTCCTGGACGCCGTCCGCCGCCTGGTGGGCGACCACGTCGAGCACAACGCCTACTTCGTCGACTTCCCGGCGAACGTGCCCGACACCCTGGAGTTCTGGGCGGGACTGCTGCAGGAGGCGCTGCTCGACCCGGTCGCCGCCACGCGGGTCGAGGCGCCGCCGCTGAACCTGCTGTCCCTGCCGGGCTACGGCCGTTACCCGCACACCTACGCCGATCTGCTGGCCGCGCACGCCGAGCTGGTCCAGGCCGCCGGGGACCGGGTGACCGTGCTGGAGCTGGGCGGGAGCCTGGAGTCGGAGGCGCGCGAGCTCTACCTCTCGATGGCCGGCTCGGAGACGCCCCTGGCCGCCGAGGACCTCGCGGCGTTGCGCCTGCTGGCCGCCTTCTGCGTCGGCCAGGCCGACCAGCCGGAGCGCATCCCGGTGCGCGAGAACCGCGCCGTCGTCAACGAGGCGCGGCTGGCCGCCGGCCGGCCCCTGCTCGTCGACACGGTGACCGACGTGCTGCGGCTCGCCTGCGCCTGCTCCGGCGGTGACGTCACGCTGGCCGCGCCGACCAGGTTCCGCTCGTTCCGCCGCGCCGAGCGCCGCGCTCTGCTGCAGGCCCTGGACACGGTGGCCTCCCCAGCCAAGCTCGGCGACGTGCCGCGCCACCGGGAGCAGTGGAAGCGGCTCGGCGAACGGCTGCACCCCCACGAGTACCCGCGGTTCCCGGGCGCCGTCCGCGTGTTCGAGGTGGCGAGGGGCACACGGGAGGCCGCCGGGTTCGACAGCCGGGTCGAGGCCGCCCTGTCGGCGGGACGTACCGCCGAAGCCGTCCAGCTCCTGGAGAACGCGCCCGGCGCGCTGCTGCGCCGCCTCGACCACCTGCTGCGGACCGCCCCGTCCGCCTCGGCCGTGCTGGACGCCGCGGAGCGGGCGGCGGCGGGCGCGTCCGGCCGCGTCCTGCTGTCCCTGCGCGAGCACCTGCAGAACCGGCTCTCCCCCGCCGCCGGCCGCACCTTCGTCAACCGGTACGGCAGGGCGTGGACGACGGTGCCCGACTCCCGCCCGCCGCTCGACCGGGAGGTGCTGTCGCGGGCCCTGGCCGTCCTGGACGAGGAGATCACCCGCCGCCTGCCCGACCCGGGCGAGCTGGTCGTCGATCCGGCCATGCTCGACGTCGCCCTGCCGCTGTCCGGCAAGGCCGTCTCGCCGGGTCTCGGCATGCTGCCCCGCGGCTCGCTCTCGGCGGTGGACGGCGGGCTGCTCCGGTTCTTCGTCCACTGGCGCGAGGCCGCCCGGCGCACCGACTACGACCTGTCCGCGCTCATGCTCGACGCCTCCTACGGCAATCCGTCGCAGGTGTCATGGACGAACTACGCCAACGGCTTCGCCGAGTACTCCGGCGACCTCACCGAGGCGCCCGCCGGGGCGTCGGAGTTCATCGACATCCGCCTCGCCGACGCGACCCGGCCGATCGTCATCCCCCAGGTCAACATCTTCGCCGGGGAGCCGTTCGACCAGGCCGCCGAGGCGTTCTTCGGGTACATGACCAGGGACGCCGAGCAGCAGGGCAGGCCCTTCGAGCCGCGTACCGTGCGGATGAAGTCCGACCTGCGCGGCTCCGGCCGGGTCGCCCTGCCGCTCGTCTTCCTGCGCGGCGACGACGGCGGCTGGCGGGTGAAGTGGCTGCACCTCTACCTGAAGGGGTATCCCGGCTTCAACCAGGTGGAGGGCAACCGGGTGAGCACGTCCCTGCTGGTGCGCTCGATCGTGGAACGCGACTACCTGAACGTCCGCTACCTGGCGGGGCTGCTGCGCGGCAAGGCGTCCTCGGCCGGGCACACCACCTACATCGGGCTGGAGGCGCCGGCCGGACTGCCGCCGGGGTCGCGGGTGTACACACCGGGGACGCTGCACGAGATCGTCCCCGCCTGATACGGTTCAGCCAGCGAGGCCATGGGAGGGCTTCCTTCTCAACTTTCCTTGATTCCAGCCTTCCCGCTCTCCTCGCGCTCCGGTCATGAGGCCATCCGGGAGCTTCCTTCTCACCTGGTTCGATTCCAGGTAGGCCCCCATGGGACCTACTGGTGCTCCAGCTCCCGGGCCTCCCTCATGACCGGCCCACCGGTCGGAGCAACTCTCCGACCGGTGCGACCACGTGGGGGGCGGCTGCCCTCACACTTCCAGATCACCTCGTCGGCACGGCCCCGGGCGTGCAGGCCGAGCCGGTGCCGCCCGCACTCCGGCCACACGACGCGGCAGAGCTCCATGAGACAGTCCTGCAGCCCCTCCGCCGCCGACCAGAGAGCGTCCTCCCGGTCCTGCGCCGACAGGGGCGTGCCACTATTCCAGTACCTGCCGTCGCGCAGGCCGATGTAGAGCATGCCCTCCGGTGTCTCCACCACCTTGAACGCGTACCGGTCGCGCAGCTCAGGCCCGAGATCGTCCAGAACCGTCGTCAGCGCCTCCTCCAGCAGCGCGACCTCGCCACCCCGCTCGGATCCCCCTACGGTCACCAGCGCTCCTTCCCACCACCCGCTCCTGCGAAGGCAACCGATGCCCGGTTCCCTCCGAAGGAACGGTAACGAGGAAACTGGGGGAATCATGAACATCGGCTTCGTCCTCATTCTGGCCATCGGGCTGCTGGTCGTCGCCGGGATGGGCGTCCTGCTCGTCCGGACGGTGCTCAAGCAGGTCAGCGAGGAACGGTGGAACGTGCGCATCCGCTGACAGGCAGCCGCCGTCGCGGCACTCCTGCGGCAGCCGGGGGACGGAAGCGGCGCCCGCCCCGCACCTGTGGACCGAGCATCAAGGAAGGCGGTGGGCGGGCGCCGGGTTCAGGGGGCGGCCGCCCGGTCAGGCGTCCGGGGACAGGTTCTGCCAGAAGATCGTACGCACGGCGACGGCCGCCCCGGGCGGGAGACGGGACGGCCGTGACAAGGAGGGGAAGGCGGTCAGCGGGTGGTCAGGCCGCTCAGGATCTGGTCGACGATCCGGGTGGGAAGGTCGTCGGTCAGGTCGTCGTTGCCCCACTTGGTGTACCAGAGCATGGCGCCCGACAGGGTCGCGAGCGCCACGTCCACGTCGACGTCGGGCCTGAGCTCGCCGGAGTCGACGCCGCGCTGGACCGCGTCGCGCACCGCCTTCCTGCGCGGCTCGATGGCGATCTTCACGAACCGCTCCATGAGCCGCGGGTAGCGGTCGGCGTCGCTCATGGCGATGTTGATGATGCAACGCGTGCGGGACTGGTGCTTCTCGTCCTGCATGGCCGACAGGAGGGTGACCAGGTCGTCGCGGACCGAGACGCCCGCGACCGGCGGCGGTGGGGCCTTGAGGGTGGCGAGGGCGTCGACGACCAGGTCCTCCTTGTTGGACCAGCGCCGGTAGATGGTCGTCTTGCCGACTCCGGCCCTTGAGGCGATCGCCTCGATGCTCAGCTCGGCCAGGCCCATGCCCTCCGCGATCAGGTCGAGAGTCGCCTCGACGATCGCCTTCTCGGCCTTCTCGCTGCGGGGGCGGCCCGCCGGACGGGCGGCCGCCGCCGCTCCCTGCGCCATCTCCTGCATCGTCATCGCGGCCTCACACTACCGCTGGTTCCTTCGCCTCCGCCTGCTGCACGGGGGTGGCGGGCTTGCCGGGCATCCACTTCGCGACCACGGCGACGCCGAGCAGCGCGATGGCCGCCGACACCAGGGCGGTGATGTGCATGCCGTGGATGAAGGCGTCGTAGGCGGGCTCCATCAGGCCCTGGCCGCGCGCGCCGAGCGCCTTGGAGACGGCGTCCGTCGCCATGAGGGACTCACCGGCGGCGTGCCGCACGGCCTCGGGCAGGCCGGTCAGGTGCGGGGCGATCTCGCCCCGGTAGCTGGAGGACAGCACCGAGCCGAGGACGGCCACGCCGAGCGCGCCGGCCACCTGGCGGACGGTGTTGCTCATGGCCGAGCCGACGCCGGCCTTCTCCCTGGGCAGCGACTCCATGATCGCGGTGGTGGCGGGCGGCATGATGTTGGCCATCGCGGCGCCCTGGATGAAGAAGATCACCTCGATGAGCAGGATGGGGGTGTTCTGGTCGAGGAACGCGTAGCTCACGAGCACCGCGGTGATCACGGCCATGCTGACGCCGGAGGCGAGCTTGCCGCCGAAGCGCTGGTTCACGCGCTGGCTGAGCGGGGCGAAGATGAGCTGCGCCGCCGCGAACGGGATCATGAGCGCTCCCGCCTGGACCGGGCTGAAGCCGAGCACGATCTGCAGGTAGAAGGTCAGGAAGAACATCCCGCCCATCATCGCGAAGAAGACGATGCCCATCATGCCGATGGCCGAGCTGAAGCGGACGTTGCCGAAGTTGCGGACATCGAACACGGGGTTGTCGATGCGCCGCTCCCACCAGGCGAACACGGCGAGCACCGCGACGCCGCCCAGGGTCGGGAGGTAGACGGCCGGGTCGGTGACGGTGGCGAGCTCGCCGCCGCGGATGATGCCGTAGACGACGGCGACGAGGCCGATGATCGACAGCAGCACGCCGACCGGGTCCAGCTTGGACGGCTTGGGGTCACGCGACTCGGGCACGATGACGCCGATGAGGATCATGCTGATGATCACGATCGGCACGTTGACGAGGAAGACCGAGCCCCACCAGAACTTCTCGATCAGCAGGCCGCCGGTGATCGGACCGATGGCCACGGCCAGCCCGACGCCGCCCGCCCAGATGCCGATCGCCTTGCCGCGCTCGGAGGGCGGGAAGACGTTGGAGATGATGGCCAGGGTGGCCGGCATGATGGCCGCGCCGCCGATGCCCATCGCCGCACGGGCCAGGATCAGCTGGGTGGGATCCTGGGAGTAGGCACTGGCCAGTGAGGCCAGCCCGAACAGCAGCATGCCGACGAAGAGCATCCTCTTGCGGCCGGTGCGGTCACCGATCACGCCGAAGGTGAACAGCAGTCCGGCGAACACCAGCGTGTAGGAGTTGATCGCCCACTCCAGCTCGCTCTGCGTCGAGCCCAGACCGTGGACGGGGTCGGCGATGGTCTTCATCGCCACGTTGAGAATGGTGTTGTCGAGCACGACCGCCAGCAGGCTGAAGACCAGCAC
Organism: Nonomuraea sp. NPDC050733; assembly: GCF_040654215.1. Classification (NCBI taxonomy): domain Bacteria; kingdom Bacillati; phylum Actinomycetota; class Actinomycetes; order Streptosporangiales; family Streptosporangiaceae; genus Nonomuraea; species Nonomuraea sp. NPDC050733. The sequence continues at coordinate 16,688 of NZ_JBFAHO010000057.1, forward strand.
ACCGAGAATCGTCCACCGGCGCGGATGGCCTGCGTGGGTTTCCATGCGAACTCCCAATTTCGATACGTCAAAGTTTCGCAACGCCACCGTATCGTAAGATATTCCGATACGCGACGGTGTCGTTTCGAAACTGGTGCGGTCGAGCGCGTGAACGGAACCCGAACAGCAGCTGCCGGCGTCAGTGGTACTGACAGGTCGGGGTGTGCGCCTCTCGCCGCCGCATCGAGACGGTCATGCTCGGCGCGAAACCGGGTCGGCGGCGGCGCGCGAGGGCAGCCTGAGGGCCGCCGGGACGCCGAGCGCCGCCACTCCCGCGAGAAGCAGCAGCGTGGGCCCCATCGCGCCGCCGAAGGTCGCGGCCGTCCACCGCGATCCCCCGTCACCGGCCTGCCCGGCGGCCAGGCCCGGCGCGATGAGCGTGATCGACGTGGTGGCCAGGGCGATGCCCAGCGCCGGGCCGATGTTCATGATGGTCTGCTTCAGCCCGCCGGACACCCCCGCGTCGTCGGCGGGCGCCTGCTGCACGACGACGGCCGTCGCCGTGACCATCACCGTGCCGAAGCCGGCGCCCAGCATGCAGAACGCCACCGCCATCGCCGGTGAGGCCGCCGATCGGTCCACGCCGGCCAACAGCAGCATTCCCGAGCTGACCAGGGCCATCGCCGCCAGGGCCGTCCGGCGGGGGCCCTGCCGGCGCAGCAGCACGACGGTGACCGGCGCGCCTGCCACCATCATCACCGCCAGCGGCAGCACGTACAGCCCGCTCTGCAGCGGATCCAGGGCCAGGACCTCCTGCAGGAAGTAGCTGCCGACGAACAGCGCCCCGAACATCGCCGCGGAGGCAGCCAGCAGGACGGCCAGCGCCGCGGTCAGCGCCCCCGACGCGAGCACATCCCGGGGTATCAGCGGGTGGGTGACGACCCGCTGGTGCTGGACGAACGCGCCGCCCGCCGCGACGGCCGCGGTCAGCCCGAGCACGGTGCCGACGCTCCATCCCGTGCGCGGTACCTCCACCAGGGTGTGGACGAGACACGCCAGGGCCGCGGCCAGCAGGCAGGCGCCGGTCAGGCCGAGCGGGGCGGGGCGGCCACCGGCAGCACCGGCCCTGGCACCGGTGCCCGTGCCGGTGGCCGCGCTGGTGTCGCGCGGTGAGGGCACGCGGACGGCCAGAGCGGCCACGCCGATCGCGAGCGCGGGGGCGACGTTCAGGAGGAACACCGAGCGCCAGCCGAAGTGGGCGGTCAGCGCGCCGCCGACGAGCGGGCCGACAGCGGCCGCCAGGCCGATGGCGCTGCTGCGCACCGCGATGGCCGTCGGGAGCCGGTCGGCCGGGAACGCGGCCCGGAGCATCCCCAGGGTGGCCGGTTGCAGCAGCGCGCCGAAAAGGCCTTGGGCGACGCGCAGGCCGACGACCCAGCCGATGCCGGGCGCCAGCGTGATCGCCGCCGAGGTGGCGGCGAAGCCCAGGGTCCCGACCGCGAAGACCTCCCGGTGACCGTAGCGGTCGCCGAGCCTGCCTGCGAGGACGAGCAGGGCGGCCACGGCGATGAGGTAGCCGGTGCTGGTCCACTGGACCTGCGCGAACGAGGCGTGCAGGTCCCGTTGCAGGGCGGGCTGGGCGATGGTGAGCACGGTTCCGTCAAGGGCGACGACGACCGCCCCGGTGACGCTGGCGGCCAGCGTGAGGTGGCGGTGGCGTTCCGGCCTCACCGCGGTTCCGGCCCGAGGTGCGCCTCCAGGGCGGCCCGCAGCAGCGGTTCGAGCTCGGCCGATCCGGTGGTCAGTTGCAGGCTGCCCCAGGCCCACAGCTGGGCGATCCCGTGCGCGTTCGCCCACAGCACTCCCGCGGCGATCCGCGGGTCCACGCCCGGCCGGAGACCGGCCCGGGTCAGCAGATCCGTCACGACGTGGAACAGCGGCAGGCTGGCTTCCCGCAGGCCCAGATGGTTGCTCTCGAGGAGGTCGTGACGGAACATCAGCTCGTACATGCCGCGGTTGGCCAGCGCGAAGCCGAGATATGCCCGGCCCAGCGCCGTCAACTGCGCGCGCGGATCCGTCCGGCCGTCGCCCAGCGCCTGGGCGACCTCGGCGCCCAGGGCCGCGAAGCCCTCGCGGGCGATGGCGGAGAGCAGTTCGAGGTGGGTGGGGAAGTAGCGGCGCGGTGCGCCGTGCGAGACTCCGGCCCGCCGGGCGATCTCACGCAGTGACAGCGCCTGTGTCCCCTCGCGGGTCACCAGTTCCACGCCGACCTCTATCAGGCGGGCACGCAGCCCGGCGTCCTCCTCATGCATAGACACTGTCTACCAAATCCGAGTAGACAGTGTCTAGCGCATCAGCGCGCCGAGACGGCCACCGGCTCCTCCGCGACGGCGGACGCGGCGCTCGCCGGGCGCCCGCGCCAGAACGGCACCGCGACGGCCACCATGACCACGCTCACCGTGCCGGCCACGGCGAAGGCCCAGCCCGGCCCGTGGGCGTCGATGATCGCGCCGGCGAGAGGCGCCGAGAGCGCCCCGCCGACCAGCAGGGCGGTGCCGTGCAGGCCCATCGCCTCACCGCGCGCCCCGGCGGGCACCCGCCCGCTCACGGCCTCGACCGTGGAGGACAGCGACGGCGCGCACAGCAGGCCGGCGGGCAGCAGCGCCAGCACCAGCCAGCGCCAGTCGGCCCCGGCCAGGCCCACGGGCGCGGTCAGCAGCCCCATCAGCGCGATGAGCGCCAGGGGCGAGAACCCCCGGCTCAGCCCGCCGTACACGAACCCGCCCACCAGCGAGTAGACGCACCACAGGGCGACGGCGAGACCCACCCACTCGGTCTCCCCGGCGTTCTTCATGGTGCCGATCATGGCCAGCTCGGTCGCGGTCAGCACGAACGTGCCCGCGGCGGCGGTGCCGAGCAGCGCGACCAGGCCAGGCGTGAGCCACCGCCGCCGCGGCACGCGGGCCTGCGGCGTCGTGAGCTCCTCGGCCGAGCGGGTCGGCGGGTCGAGCGCGATCAGCCCCAGGCCGGCGGCCGTCATGCCGCCCGCGATGACCGCCATGGTGGGGCCGCTGCCCAGCGTGGTGACGCCGGCCACGGCCAGCGCCGGACCCGTCATGTACGACAGCTCGACGATCATCGAGTCGAGCGAGAAGCCCATGCGACGCTGCTCCAGCGGCACCATGGCCGCCAGGCACTGCCTGATCACGCTGAACACCGGCAGGGCCAGCAGACCCGCGAGCGCCGCCGCGGCCACCAGCGCCGGGAACGGCAGCGCCCACGCGCACGCCCAGAACGCGGCCTGCGCGCCCGTCGTGACGGCCAGCACCGGGCGCAGCCCATGCTTGTCCACGAGCCTGCCGGACAGCGGCGAGCCGACCGCCATGCCGACCGTGCTGGCCATGGTGACCAGCCCGGCCTGCCCGAAGCCGAGCTTCAGGCTCTCGACGACGTGCAGCGTCAGCGCCATGCCCGTCGCGGTCGACGGCACGCGGGCCAGCAGTCCCACGAGGAGCAGGACGGGAACGCCGGGCAGCCGCAGCAGACGCCGGTAAGGTTCGAGAGCCATGGTGATTGCTTACCTCCGCACCTATTGTGGCAAGCGGCACCGACACTCTCGCCACAGGTTTTCGCGGATGGCATCATCGAAGGGTCCGGGTACGCCATCGGGGCGCCTCGAGACCTTTCTGGAGCGTTCGACATGTCTTCTACCACCCTGCCCCCACCCCCCTCCACCACCCTGTACGGCGGCGCCACCGGGCGCCGCGTCACCGTCCGCGACCTGGCGGCGGCCAAGGAGCGCCACGAGCGGTGGCCGATGCTCACCGCCTACGACGCCATGACGGCGCGGGTGTTCGACGAGGCGGGCGTGCCGGTCCTGCTCGTCGGCGACTCGGCGGCCATGGTCGTGTACGGCTACGACTCCACGGTGCCCGTCACCGTGGACGACCTGCTGCCGCTGACGGCCGGCGTGGTGCGCGGCTCCTCGCGCGCGCTCGTGGTCGCCGACCTGCCCTTCGGCTCCTACCAGGCGTCACCGGCGCAGGCCCTGGAGTCGGCGGCCCGCTTCCTGAAGGAGGCCGGCGCCCACGCCGTCAAGCTGGAGGGCGGGCACCGGGTGCTGCCCCAGGTGGAGACGCTGGTGTCGGCCGGCGTCCCGGTCATGGGCCACCTCGGGCTGACGCCGCAGTCGGTCAACGTCTTCGGCGGCTACCGCGTCCAGGGGCGCGGCGAGTCGGGCGAGGAGCTGATGAAGGACGCCAAGGACCTGGAGCGGGCCGGCGCGTTCGCGGTGGTGCTGGAGTGCGTGCCGGCCGAGCTGGCCGAACGCGTCACGACGTCGCTGTCGATCCCCACGATCGGCATCGGCGCGGGGCCGGCCACGGACGCGCAGGTGCTCGTCTGGCAGGACCTCATGGGGCTGACGCCGCGCCCGGCGAAGTTCGTCAAGACGTACGCGGACCTGGCCGGCGACCTGGACCGCGCGGCCCGCGCCTTCGCCGAGGACGTCGTCACCGGCGCCTTCCCGGCCCGCGAGCACACCTACCGCTGACCCCGCCCTCACCGACCCGCCGTCCCGGCTGACCGGTCGTCCCCGCCGCTTGGCTTCCGGCCGCGGCGGTGTCACTCCGCGTTCAGGGTGGCCGGGTCGGTGTTGGAGCCGCAGACGACGACGGCGACCCGCTCGCCGGGCGCCGGCGTGTAAGCGCCCGACAGCAGCGCCGCGTACGCGGTGGCGCCCGCGGGCTCGGCCACCACCCGGTGGCGCTCCCACAGCGTGCGCCGGGCCGCGACGATGGCCTCGTCCGGCACGAGCACGCTCCGGACGCCCGCCCGCGAGCAGACGCCGAAGGCCAGGCCGCCGATCCTGCTGGCGCCGAGGGCGTCGGCCGCCACGCCGCTCACCGGCACCTGCACCGGCTTCCCGGCCCGCAGCGCCTCGTGCAGGGTCGGGATGAGCTCCGGCTCCACGGCGACGATCCGCGGCCCCGCCGTCCCGCCGCCGCGCGCCCCAGCCTCCGAGGACTCCCCGTTCAGGGTCCCTGCGGTCGGGGTCCCCGCGGTCGGGGTCCGTGCGGTCGGGGTCCCTGTGGTCAGGACTCCTGCGCCGAGGGTGACGCCGGCGATCAGGCCGCCGCCGCCCACCGCGACGACGATCGTGTCCACCCCCGGCACCTGCTCCGCCAGCTCCAGCCCGACCGTGCCCTGGCCGGCGATCACCTCGGGCTGGTCGTAGGCGTGGACCGCGAGCGCGCCCGTCTCGGCGGCGCGCTTGGCCGCGGCCTCGGCGGCCTCCGCGTAGATGGCCCCGGTCTGCCGGATCTCCGCGCCCAGCGTCCGCAGCCCGGCCACCTTGACGGGGTTCGTCACCTCGGGCACGAAGATCTCGGCCCGGACGCCGAGTGCGCGGGCCGCGTGGGCCACGGCCAGGCCGTGGTTGCCGCCGCTGGCCGCGATCACACCGGCCGGCGGCAGCTTCCCCGCGGACAGGATCCGGTTGAACGCCCCGCGCACCTTGAACGACCCCGAGTGCTGGAGCTGCTCCAGCTTGAGGAACAGCCCCGGCGACACTTCAAGGACCGGCGTGCGCAGCACGTGCCCCGCGATGCGGCGGGCCGCGCCCGTCACGTCCTCGTACGTCACCGTCATGGGGCCGTCCTTCCGTCGTGCGCGCTCCGGGTCCCGGCCTAGTCTGCCAACGCCTGCTCGATGTCGGCCCAGAGGTCCTCCGGGTGCTCGATGCCGACCGCGAGACGTACCGTGCCCTCGTCGATGCCGTGCCTGGCCAGCTCCTCGGCGCTGAGCGAGCGGTGCGAGGTGGTCGCGGGGTGCATGGTGAGCGTCTCGACGCCGCCCAGCGACGGCGCCAGCAGCGCGAGCCGTACGGACTTCATGAACCTCTCCCCCGCCGCGCGGCCTCCCACGAGGTCGAAGGAGAACACGCCGCCGAAGTCCGGCAGCAGCTTGCCGGCGAGCTCGTACGACGGGTGCGACGGCAGCCCCGGCCAGTGGACGGCGGCGACGGCGGGGTGCTCGGCCAGCCGGGTGGCGAGCAGGCGGGTGTTGGAGCAGTGGCGCTCCATGCGCAGGCCCAGCGTCTGCAGGCCGCGCAGCGTCAGCCAGGCCGCGAAGGGGTCCGCCGAGGCGCCGAGCGCGGTGGAGAAGTGCCAGACCTTGTCGTACAGGTCACGGTCGCGGAAGACGGCCAGGCCGCCGACGACGTCGGTGTGCCCCGACAGGTACTTGGTGGTGGAGTGGACGACGACGTCGGCGCCGTGCTCGATCGGGCGGCAGAGCACCGGCGAGGCGAACGTGTTGTCCACCACCGAGACCAGTCCCAGCTCGCGGGCCGTCGCGCACATCCCGGGCAGGTCGGCGACGAGGACCATCGGGTTGGAGATCGTCTCCAGGTACAGCAGCCTGGTCTCGGGGCGCACCGCCCGTCGGACCGCGTCCGGGTCGGCCTCGGGGACGTGGGTGACCTCGACGCCGAAGCGGGCGGCGAGCTCGTTGAGCATCCCGGCCGTCCCGCCGTACAGGGACTTCTGCGCGATCACGTGGTCGCCGGGCTTGAGCAGGGCGAACAGCACGGTGTTGATGGCGCCCATGCCGGACCCGGTGGCGAACGCCCCGGCGCCGCCCTCCAGGCCGGACACGGCGTCCTCGAGGGCGCGCACGGTGGGGTTGGTGTAGCGGCCGTACACGAACGGGCCGTCGGGGCGGCCCATCGCGTCGGCCATCACCGCCGGGTCGTCGAAGACGAACCCGGACGTCTGGTAGATCGGCATCGTGATCGGCCGGCTGTGCTCGACGGGCGGCTGCGGCAGGTGGACGACGCGGGTCTCGGGACGGAGTTCGGTCATGCCGTCAAGGATGTCCGGAAGAGTTGGCGTTTGTCAGATCCAATGACGCAGAATTGGTCCATGAATGGGGCCAATGTGAGCAAGACCACGGTGGGTCCGAAGGCCACGGCCGTCCTGGGGGCCGCGGCGGGCATGGATGACCTGGTCGACATGCTCGGCCGGTGGGCGTCCGGTCGCGGGCCGCTGTACCTGCTGCTGGCCGGCCGGTTCCGCGCCCTCATCGACGACGGGGTGCTGGCGCCGGGCACGCCGCTGCCGCCGGACCGGACGCTCGCGCGGCGGCTGGCCGTCGGCAGGGGGACGGTCGTGGCGGCGTACGACCTGCTCCAGCAGGAGGGACGGGTGACGCGCCGGCAGGGCAGCGGCACCCGGGTGGCGCCGCTGGAGCTGCCCGCCTCCCGCACCGCCGACAGCGTGCGCGCGAACCCCCTCCTGCTGCACATCCTCCACCCCCCGGACGGGGTGAGCCTGCTCACCTGCGCCGCGCCCGACCGGCCGCCCGCGGCCCTGGCGGAGGCGTACGAGGAGGCGATCGGGCGGCTGGCCCGGGTCCGCGACCTGGGATATCAGCCGGCGGGCAACCCGGAGCTGCGCGAGGCCGTGGCCGCCTACTACCGCGACCGGGGCCTGCCCACGACGGCGGACGAGATCCTGGTCACGACGGGCGCGCAGCAGGCGCTGACGCTGCTGGCGGGGCTGCTGCTGTCGCCGGGCGACACCGTGCTGACCCAGTCCCCCACGTACCCGGGGGCGCTGGAGGTGTTCCGGCACGCCGCCACGGTGGTGCGGCCGGTGGCCCTCACCGCCTTCGACGCCTCGGACGGCCGTGACGCCCACGACTCCTCGGTGCCGGGCGCCGTGCCCGACCTCGCCTCGGCCCTGCGGGAGCGGCCGTCGCTCGTCTACACCGTCCCCACCGCGGGCAACCCCACCGGCGCCACCATGGCCGCCGGCGACCGCAGGCGGCTGGCCCGGCTGGCCGGCGAGCACGACGTGCCGCTCATCGACGACGAGGTCTGCGCCGAGCTGTGCTTCTCCGGCGAGACGCCGCCGCCCGTCGCCTCGTACACCCGGGGAGAGCAGGTCATCACCATCGCCTCGCTGAGCAAGCTGGTGTGGGGCGGCCTCCGGGTCGGCTGGGTGCGCGCCCCGGCGCCGCTGGTGTCGCGGCTGGCCCGGCTGCGCGCCGTGCACGACCTGGGCGGCGAGGTGGTCAGCCAGATCGCCGCCGCGGCGCTGCTGCGGCGGCTGCCGGAGGTCCGCTCGGAGCGGGTGCGCGAGCTGCGGGCCGGCCACGACCAGCTCTGCGCGGAGCTGGCCGCGCGCCTGCCGTCGTGGTCGTTCGAGCGGGCGAGCGGCGGGCAGACGATCTGGGTGCGGATCCCGCGCGGCGACGTCGACTCCTACGCGCAGGTGGCGCTCCGGCATGGCGTGGCGGTGCCGCCGGGGCGCTCGTTCGACCCGCTCGGCGGCCACGCCGACCACATGCGGCTGCACTTCCTGCTCCCGCCCGACGAGCTGTCGCGGGCGGTCGCCGGCCTGGCGGCGGCGTGGGACGCCTACGACGGCAGCCGCCGCCCGGCCTCCCGCCACCCGCTCGTCGTCTGACCCGGGTCCCGGCAGCCCGTACGGTGACCGTACGGGCTGCGCTGTGAGCTGACAGCGCGCCCCGTCGCTGCCGGCCGCTGCCACCCTGGGAGCATGACGACAACCTTCGTACTCGTGCACAGCCCGTCCGTGGGCCCCTCGACCTGGGCGCCCGTCGCCGCGGCGCTGGAGCGGCGCGGACACCGCGCCGTGGTGCCCGACCTGACGCGGGTGTCCCAGGGCGGGTCACCGATCTGGCCCCGGGTGGTGGAGACGGTGCGGGACGCCGCTCCCGAGACGCCGCTCGTGCTGGTGCCGCACAGCAACGCGGGCCTGTTCACCCCCGTGGTCAAGGAGGGGCTGGGCGACCGGGTGGTGGCGTGCGTGCTCGCCGACGCCCACCTGCCGCCCCGCAAGGGGCTGGTCCAGGCCGCCGAGGAAGGGGACATGGAGTTCCTGCGCGGGCTGGCCGGCGATGACGGGGTGCTGCCGCGGTGGACCGACTGGTGGAGCGAGGACGTCGTCGCCGGGCTGCTGCCCGACGCGGCGACGCGGGCCCAGGTGGTGGCCGAGCAGCCGCGGCTGCCGCTCGCCTACTACACCGAGCCGATCCCGGTCCCGGCCGGCTGGGACGAGGTCAGGTGCTCGTACCTCTGGTTCGGCCCGCCGTACGACGGGATGGCCGAGGAGGCGGCGCGGCGCGGCTGGCCCGTGACCAGGGTGCCCGGCGAGCACCTGCACCAGGTGGTGGAGCCGGAGGCCGTCACCGACGCGCTGCTGATGTTGTCGCGCAAGTCGTGAATTCTTCACTGCCGCGCCCCTGAACACCTCGGAATAGTCGTCTGTATGACGGCTATTCACGTGGAAGGGCTCAGGAAGAGCCACGGCCCGTTCGAGGCGGTGCGGGGCATCTCGTTCGAGGTGGCCGCCGGTGAGGTGTTCGCGCTCCTCGGCCGCAACGGCGCCGGCAAGACCACGACCGTGGAGGTGCTGGCCGGCTTCCGGCGGCCGGACGGCGGCTCGGTGCGGGTGCTCGGGCTCGACCCGGTCACCCGGCGGGCGGAGGTGCGCCGGCGCACCGGGACCATGCTGCAGGAGGCGGGGTTCTTCCCCGACCTGACGGTCGCGGCGACGGTCGACGCGTGGCGCGGCTTCACCGCCGCGCCACGCCCCCGGGACGAGGCGCTGGAGCTGGCCGGGCTGGCGGGCAGGGCGGGGGTCAGGGTGCGCCAGCTCTCCGGCGGGGAGAAGCGCCGCCTGGACCTCGCGCTCGCCCTGCTCGGCCGCCCGGACGTGCTCTTCCTCGACGAGCCGACCACCGGCATGGACCCCGAGGGCCGCGCGGCGACCTGGGAGGTGGTGCGCGACCTGGCCCGGCAGGGCACCGCGGTGCTGCTGACCACGCACTACCTGGAGGAGGCGCAGCGGCTGGCGTCCGCCATGGCGATCATGGACGAGGGCGAGATCGTCGCCTCCGGCGGGATGGCCGAGACGCTCGCCGCCCGGGGCGGGCGGGTGTCCTTCCGGCTGCCCGCCGGCGTGGACCCCGCCGACCTGCCGCTCCCTGTGACGGTGGACGGCGGAGAGGCCGTCTGCCGGGCCGAGGACCCGGACCTGGCGGCGCAGACGCTGCTGAGCTGGGCCGCCGAGCGCGGCCTGCGCCTGCCGGGCCTGGAGGTCCGCGCGGCCACCCTCGAAGATCTCTTCCTCGACCTGCCCAGGAGGACCCGATGACCCTGGCCGCCACCTACCGGCTCGGCACGCGCCTGTTCTGGCAGGACCGCGGGCTGCTGATCGGCTCCGTGGTCACACCCGTCGGGCTGGCGATCGGCATGCCGCTGCTCATGCGGCATGTGCGGGCCGACGGCGTGAGCGCCGCCGCCGACATGTTCGACGGGACGCTCGCGCTGCTGCTGTCGATCACCGCGTTCATGAACATCGCCATGGCCCTGTCCGCCCGCCGCGACCAGCTCGTGCTGAAGCGGCTGCGCGCGACGACGCTCACCGACGCCCGGATCCTGGGGGGTCAGGTCGCCGCCACGGCCACCCAGACCGTTGCCGTCGTCGCGGCCTGCGTGGTGGCGGTCCACCTGGTCGCCGGGGTGCCGTACCCCGCGAACCCCCTTCTCTTCGGCGCCGCGGTGGTCGCCGGGGCGCTCGTCCTGGCGACGCTGGGCGCCGCGTGCACGGCCGCGATCCCGCGCGCCGAGCTGGGCGGGGCCGTCTGCATGCCGGTGTTCCTGGTGTCGGGCATCGCCTCCGGCGCGATGGGCCCGATCCGCCAGGTCCTGCCGTCCTGGGTGGGCGTCCTGCTGGACCTGCTGCCCACCACCGCCGTGGTGGACGCCGTCAGGACCGGCGCGGTGGCCCGGCCCGCGCTCCTGCTGGCCGTGTGGGGCGTCGCGGGGCTGGTCGCGATCCGGCTCTGGTTCCGCTGGGAACCCCGCCGCTCCTAGGCGAGCCGATCACAGGGAGCCGGACATAATGGCCGGGACATGACCTCCTCCTCCGCCCAGCGGCTCGCCCGCGTGCTGATCACCTCCGTCTCCGCCGTGTACACCCTCATCGGGCTGCTCTACTACACGGTCAGCCCCGCCTACGGCCTCCTGGCGACGGGGGCGATCATCGTCCTGGCGGCGATGTACTACCTCAATATGCGGGCGGCGCTGCGCGACGAGCGCCCGCCGGTCTTCCCGCTCACGCTGGTGCTCCAGGCCGTCGCCACGTACGGGCCCGATGCGCTCCTGCCGGGCGGCTGGTCCGGGGTGGCGGCGCCGATGCTGGGCGCGGCGGTGCTGGTGATGCTGCCGCTGCGCCTCGGCGGCCCTCTCGTGGCCCTCATGACGGTGTACGACACCGCCATGCTCTTCCCCGTCGCCGTCGTCGCCCTCTTCTACGGGCTGACCGTGCCTCTGACCAGCGGCATGGTCTACGCCCTGGTGCGGCTGGTCCGGGTGACGTCCGACCTCGAACAGGCCAGGGCCGAGCTGGCCGAGGCGGCGGTCATGCGGGAGCGGCTGCGCATCTCGCGCGACCTGCACGACGGTCTCGGCCGGAGCCTCACGGCCATCGCGCTCAAGGGCGACCTGGCGGGCCGGCTCATGGAGCGCGACCCGGCCGCGGCCCGGGGTGAGGTGGGCGAGCTGGTGCGGGTGGCGCGGGAGGCGGCCCAGGACGTACGGCGGGTGGCGCGCGGCTACCGGGAGCTGTCCCTGACGGGCGAGGCGAACCGCGGGGCGGCGCTGCTGGAGTCGGCCGGGGTGGGCTGCCAGGTGCACCTGGCGGACGTCACGCTGCCCCGGGCGTCGGAGGAGGCGCTGGCCTGGGCCGTGCGGGAGGCCGTCACGAACGTCCTGCGCCACAGCGCGGCGACCACGTGCACGATCAGCACGTCTGTGCGAGAGGGGGCCGTCCGGCTGGAGGTCACCAACGACGGCGTCCCGGTCGCGCCGGAGGCCCCGGCGGCACCGGGCGACGGCGTGCCCGGGGAAGGGGAACTCGCCGGAGATGCGTTGGCCGGAGACGGGCTGGTCGGAGGCGGTTCGGCCGGAGACGGGCTCGCCGGCCGCGGGCTCGCCGGCGGCGGGCTGACGGGGCTGGAGGAGCGGGCCGCGCACGCCGGCGGGACGCTGCTCGCCGCCCGCACCCCCGCGGGCGGCTTCCGCCTGACGATGGAGGTACCCGCGTGAGAGACCACCACCCGCGAGGGGGCGCCATGCGGGGAGCGGCATGAGCGGGCCCGGCATGAGCGGACCCGGCGTGATCCGGGTGATGCTGGCCGAGGACATGCACATGATCCGCGCCGCCCTCACCGCCCTGCTGCGCCTGGAGCCGGACATCGAGGTGGTGGCCGAGGTGACGAGGGGCGACGAGATCGTCCCGGTGGCGCTCCGGCACCGCCCCGACGTGGCGATCGTGGACATCGACCTGCCCGTCCTCGACGGCATCACCGCGGCCGCCTCGCTCCGCGACGAGCTGCCCTCGTGCCGCATCCTCGTCCTCACGGCGCTGGGGCGGCCGGGCCAGGTGCGGCGGGCCCTGGAGGCGGGCATCCAGGCGTTCCTGGTGAAGGACGCGCCGGGCGAGCGGCTCGCGGACGCGGTCCGCAGGACGGCCGCCGGGCTGCGGGTGCTGGACCCGGAGCTGGTGGCGTCGGCCCTGCAGTACGGCGAGAGCCCGCTGACGCCCCGGGAGGCGACGGTGCTGAGGGAGGCGGCGCGCGGGGCCTCGGCCGAGGACATCTCCGCCCGTCTCCACCTGTCGGCCGGAACGGTGCGCAACTACCTGACCAGCGCGATCACGAAGACGGGCGCCCGCAACAAGATCGACGCCATCCGCATCGCGGAGGACGCCGGCTGGCTGTGACGCGCGAGAAGCCCGGCGGCCCCGGTACGGCTCAGACGTCGGTGATGCGGATTCCGGCGTGGGCCTTGTAGCGGCGGTTGACCGAGATGATGTTGGCCGTCAGCGCCTCGACCTGGTGCGCGTTGCGCAGCCGCCCGCCGTACACGCCGCGCACGCCCGGGATCACGTCCGCGAGCGCCTGCACCAGGTCGGTGGCCTCCCGGTCGTCGCCGAGGACGAGCACGTCCAGGTCCACCTTCTCCACGGCCGGGTCCAGCAGCACGACGGCCGACACGTGGTGGAAGGCGGCCACGACGCGGCTGTCCGGCAGGACGGCGGCGGCCTGCTGCGCGGCGCTGCCCTCCTCGACGGGCAGCGCGTAGACGCCCTGCTTGTCGAAGCCGAGGGGGTTCACGCAGTCGACCACGATCTTCCCGGCCAGCTCGCCGCGCAGCGACTCCAGCAACGCCCGGTGCCCCTCGTACGGCACGGCCACGATGACGATGCCGGCCTCGGCGGCGACGTCCGCGTTCGTCCCGCCCCGGACGTTCGGGCCGATGGAGGCGGCCGCCTCCTGGGCGCGCTCGGCGCTCCGGGAGCCGATCAGCACCTCGTGCCCGGCCAGCGCGAACCGCCGCGCCAGCCCCTTGCCCTGGTCTCCGGTGCCGCCCAGGATCGCGATGGAAAGCCCGCTCACGTCAGTCATACCCCCGATCATGCCAGCCCTTCCGCACCGGCCCCGCGCGGCCCCACCCGCCCGGCGTTCCCTCGAGATCCGGGAGGATCGGGAACGTACTCGGGGACACGGGGCGCTTCCGAGACCGGGCGGCATGCTCACGGCTCGTGCAGTTCGAGGGCATCGACGGCGCGTGGGACGTCAGGCGGGTTCCCCGGTGCGGGCGAGCCACGCCGTGACACCCAGCAGCGCCACGGTCGCGACGATGATCGCGGCCAGGCCGGCCAGTCCGGCCAGGCCGGTGAGCCACGACCACATGACAGCGAGGAGGAGGAACGGCGTCAGGACGGCAGCCGTCCGGCGGCCCACAGGGGAGCGCAGTGCCATCACGGCCACCATGCCGAGGGCGGTCAGCATCAGGGCGGCCCCGAAGACCTCGGGCAGCAGGACACCCACGACGCACGCGGCCAGCACCCCGCCCGCCCAGGCCGACAGCCGCCGGGACCCCGCAGGGCCGGGACCGGGCGACGGCGCGAGGGTCAGCATCGCCGCGCAGACGCACGCCGGGAGGGCGGACAGCAGCATGCCGACAGCCATCCACGGCCGCCCCGAGACGACAAGCACACCGTCCACCACCATGGTCCCTTCGGGCAGGGACAGCAGCTGCACCATCTGCTCGGCCACGTTGAACGCCGCCATGGCCCACGCGCAGGCGATCGCCGCCCATCGCCGCCCCAGCCACGCCAGCAGCACGACCAGCCCGTACGGCAGGGCGTATACGAGATTCGGGAGGGCCAGGTCGAAGGCGGATCGGCCGGCATAACCGGCGGCGCGGAACAGGCCCGCGCCGAACAGCGTGAAAGGGGCCAGAAGCGCGGCCAGGTCGACGGCGGCCCGCCAATGCCGCCGCGACCAGGGCGGCGCGACCCGGCGCAGCCGGATCGCCAGCCCGCCGCGCACCAGGTCGAACGCGTCCCGCCCGGCCGGGCGCGTCTGGCCCGGAGCCGAGGCCGCCAGGAGCACGGCGAGCATCTCCTCCTCGTGCCGTGCCCGATGGTCCTTCGGGTACCAGATCAGCAACCGGCGGTAGCGCCGTTCCAGCGACGTCACGAGGCGCCGCCGAGGGCCGGCCGGACGGCGGCCGGGCCGCGCCGCAGCCGCCCGGTGGCGGTGTCGGCGTTCCGGCGCAGCCGTTCTGCCTCGGCAGACAGCCGGGCCGCGCCCTCGATGGTGAGCCGGTAGTAACGCCGGGCCCGGCCGTCCACGACCTCCTCGCGGTCGGTCTCGATCAGCCGCTCGCCCTGGAGCCGGTCGAGCGCGGCGTACAAGGTGCCGGCGCGCAGCCGCACCCGCTCACCGGAGATCTGCAGGACGTCGGTGATGATGCCGTAGCCGTGCTGCGGCCCGGCCGCCAGGGCTGTGAGGATCAGGAACGTCGGTTCCTGCATCGATCTGCTCTTCATGTGATCGATATATACCGATAATCTTACTATGGTGCAACGCCCTTCCCCGGAAAGGCGCCCGGCCGGGATACACCAGCCGGGCGTCTCGCCGTGCTTCTCGCAGCCCACGATTGATCACTGTGGTGCGACGTCCCCTGGAAGGCGCCGCAGGGCAGGGTCGGATGTTCAGCAGTTACCGGTCGCGGGCAGGCCGATCAGCCGGAGCGCCAGCCACTCGATCGCCAGCGGTCCACCCTCGACCGCTCCCAGGACGTGGGAGCCCGCGGGCAGCGAGGTCCAGCGGACGGTGGCGCCGGCCCGGCAGTACTCCGAGCGCAGCGTCGCGCCGATGCTCTGCGGGATGATCTCGTCGCCCTGGGCGTGATAGAGGAACAGGGGCGCCTTCGGCGCGACGGCGCCGAGGCGGTTCTCGTTGAGGCGGACCCGCCACTTGGGCAGGTCGAGCAGGTCGACCGGGCTCAGGTCGGAGAAGCTCAGCCCGGCCAGCTTGTCCAGGTCGCCCACGCAGTCGTCGGCCGCGTCGCGCAGCAGCGCCCGGCCGCGGTCGTTGAGGTCGGCTTCGAGGTCCAGCTCGGGGTAGGCGGCGTCGAGGCCCACCCCGGCCGCCGCTGCCAGGCCGAAGTTCGCGTCGCCGTCCAGGTGGGCGGCCACCGCCCGCAGGTCGGCCGGGACGCCGCCGGCGGCCACGCCCTTGAGCCGCAGCTCGGGCGCGTACGAGGGCTGGAGCTGCGCCGCCCAGCCGGCGGACGCGCCGCCCTGCGAGTAGCCCATGACGGCGACCGGGGCGCGGTCGGACAGGCCCGCGCCGGACACCCGCGTCGCCGCCCTGACGGAGTCGAGCACGGCGTGGCCCTGCGAGACGCCCACCATGTACGTGTGCTGCCCCGGCGTGCCGAGACCCTCGTAGTCGGTGATCGCCACCGCGAACCCCTTGAGCAGGAACAGGCTCACCAGCGCCAGCTCGGCCTCACGGCCCTGGCTCATGCTGACGGAGGGGGCGCACTGGTCGCCGAGGCCGTGGGTGCCGGTGGCGTAGCCGACGATGGGCCGTCTGCCCAGGGCGTACGCCGCCTTGGGGACGAGGAGCGTGCCGGACACCGTGTTGATCTGCCCGGTGGCGGAGGTGGAGCGGTAGAGCAGGTGCCAGGCGTCGACCGGGACCTCGAGCAGCTTCCCGGGCAGAAGGTAGACGGTGGTCGGCTCGGCGGAGACCACGTCGCCGGGCGCCGCCGCGCGGGCCGGCGTGGCGACGAATGACGCGATCAATAACAGGATCATGGACATGCTGACGCGGACACGTAAGGTCATGTGCCGGCCCTCTCCGTGGGGATCGCTGGTCGGGACGGCGGCGCCGCGAGCCGATCGTTACCCGACGGTAACCGCCTGTCAAGGCCCGAAATGACACCGAAACGGCAGTCAGCTTCTCGGCCGTAAACGACCGAGCTTGCAGCTCCTCGCCGTCGATGGCTTCGACGGTCCGGTCCGCGTCAGGCAGCGTGACTCACTGCCCAGCCCGCCACACCGCGTGCGGCGATGTTGCGGGCTGCGTTGACGTCGGCATGCTCAGCGAAGCCGCACGACGTACACGCGAAAGAGGCTTGATCGAGCCGGTTCCTGCGGTCTGCATGCCCACACAAGGAGCATTGCTGGGAGGTGAAGGCCGGATCGACGTAGATGACGGCGACCCCGGCGCGGGCCGCCTTGTAGGCGATGAATCGGCCGAGCTGGTGGAAGCTCCACGTGTGCAGCGTGACCCGCTGGGGCTTGCGAAGCCGTACCCGGTCGCGGATGCCCTGGAGGTCTTCCAGGGCGATGCCGTTCCCGGTGCGTTCTGCCTCGGTCACGATCTGCTTGGCGATGACATGATTGGTGTTGGCGGCGAACCGCGCCTCGGCCCGGCGCCGTTTCTTCAGTAACCGCTTGGCGGACTTGGTCTGCTTGGCCTGCAACCGGCGGCGCAGCTCGCGCCGGCGGTGGCGGACAGCGTTCAAGCCCTTGCCGCAGTGTCGGCTGCCGGTGCTGGTGGTGGCGATGTTGACGATGCCCAGATCCACGCCCAGGAAGCCGTCCGGGTCGGTCACCGGCCGGTCGGGGAGGTCGCAGGTCGCGATCAGAAACCACATGCCGTCCCGCAAGAGCAGGTCCGATTCGCCCTTGCGGTGTGCCGACAGCATCGTGATCTGGTCGGGCGAGGCGGTGAACGCCATGTTTCTCACTCGGCCTGCCACGGTCCAGATCGATACGGTGCGGACGTTGATCTGCCAGGACAGGCACCGGTCGTCGTAGGGCTGGGCCGCATCTGGCCGGAAGGTGATTGGCTTGGATGTGGCGCGGGTCCGGCGTGGTGAGCCTTCCTGTCCCAGGTTCCCGGCCCGCAGGTGGGCGTGCAGGGTGGCGTAGGCGTCGGCGACTTTCTTGATGACGTGCTGCGCGGCCTGGGCGGCCAGCCCGTAGCGGTCCTTGATCTGCGTGTAGGTGTGCTTGCGCAGGTCGTAGTTGCGGAAGGTCTGCTGGTCGTAGGCCTGTGCGGAGACATGGCAGGCGGCGGCGTTGACCGCGCGCAGGGTCGCCTCCAGCGCCGCTGCCTGCTCGGGCGTCGGCAGTAGTCGCACCTGCACAACCAGCTTCACATCGATCACGCTAAAGGATTACAGCGCTCATGTCCGCCGCTATCTCTGGGGCGGGCATTTCTGGTCGCCCAGCTACTTCGCCGCCTCCTGCGGTGGCACGCCCTTGTCGATCACCAAGGAGTACATCGAGAACCAGAAACGACCGGGCTGAGCCGCTCACGCAAACCAGCCGCCACGGCACCGCCCGGGTTTGGAGACCCTCCCCCGCTGTCGTTTCCTCCCGGGCGTAAACACCCGGGCTTCCACGCCAAATTCGGCTGAAGTCAGGCAGGCAGGGCGGCGAACCGGGCGGACGGGGCGACGAGGCGGCGGTCGTCATGCACTATGGGGCGATGGACTCTGGTTCGGTGGACTTCCTGCGCGAGCTCCTCGCCGAGACCGGATGGGTGGAGCGCACCCGCGAGTTCGGCCTCGCGCTGCGGGCCACCCGCTCCCCCGGCGGGCTGCTCCTCGTGGGCACACCCGAGGACGAGCCGTGGCACCTGACGGCGCACCTGGCCGACGAGGCGCGGCTGTCGGGTCTGCCGCAGCTCGCCCCCACCCTCGTCCGCTGGTCGCCGCCGCCGGGCGCGCCCGAGCACCTGCGGGTCGGCCTCGACCGCGTGCGGCAGGCGGGCCGCGGCGAGACGCTGTTCGTGGTGGCGGAGGGGCAGGCCCCGGTCCCGCTGCTCGAACGGGTGGACGACGCCCGCCGCGTCGGCGCGACGATCCTGGCGCTGGAGGGGGCCCATCCGGAGGTGGCGGGGCTCGCGCACGACGCGATCGCCGTGCCGCCGGAGGGGCTGGTCACCTTCGACGGCGCCCAGCACCTGGTGAGCGCCGCCGCCGGCGAGCTGTCCGGCAACCCTGGGCTGCGCGAGCGCCTGGCCCGCCTGCTGGAGAAGGTCACCGGCCCCAGGGTGACCGACTGACCGGTGCGCCGCGACGACCTCGCCGCTGAAACTTTCAGGGCGTGAGCGCCTCTCCCCTCACCCACCGCCGCCCGCCTTGACCAGGGAGGACCCGCCGGTTCCGCCGGAAGGCGACGGGCCTGCCGCCGCCGCCGGAGAGCGGCCGGCCGCCGTCGCTTCCCACCCCAACCGGGCTGTGCTTGACTCGACCGCACCGAGGGAAAGCGCTTACCAAGACCCTCGGAGCGGGCCCGCACTCATCTTCGATGGGAGTTCGACGTGCGTGAGAAGGAACGATTCGGCATGAGGCTGGCGGTCGGGCTGGCCGCGGGGCTCCTGGCCGCCGGAGGGCTGGTCGCGGTGTCCGTCACACCGGCCTCGGCGGCGCCGTCCAACGGCGACTACACCCTGGTCAACGCCGGCAGCGGGCTGTGCGCCGCGGTCCCCGGCCAGAGCACCGGCGACGGCGTGCAGCTCGTGCAGAGCCCCTGCGCCGGCGGCGCCGGGCAGGTCTTCACGGTCACCGCCTCGGGCGGCGGCTACCAGCTCAAGGCGCGGCACAGCGGCAAGTGCGCGGGCGTCCGCGACGCCTCCACCAGCGCGGGCAAGGCGGTCCAGCAGGAGGGCTGCACCGGGGCGGCCTCCCAGACGTGGCAGCTCACCACGTCCGGGTCCGGCTACCGGGTGGTCAACGGCAACGGCGGCAAGTGCCTCAACGTCAAGGACAACTCCACCGCGGCCAACGCCCTCCTGCAGCAGAACTCCTGCGACAGTGTGGCCACCAAGCAGTGGACGCCGCGGCCCGCCGACGGCTCCTCCCCCGACCCCACCCCGACGGTCACCCCCACGGTCACACCGACCAGCGGAGGCGGCGACGGCAGCGGACCGTGGCCGACCGCCCAGGGCAGCGTCAAGATGAACGACACGCAGAGCGTCGGCAGCTTCTTCGACGGCGGCATGAAGAGCTACTACGGCATCGGCGACGGCGGCCAGAGCGAGAGCCAGGACCCGATGTTCGAGGTGGCGAACGGCGGCACGATCCAGAACGTCATCATCGACGCCCCGGCCGGCGACGGCATCCACTGCCTGGGCTCGTGCACCATCCGCAACGTGTGGTGGAACGACGTCGGCGAGGACGCCGCCACGTTCCTGAGCTCCAGCTCCTCGGCGACCTACCTGGTCGACGGCGGCGGCGCCAGGTCGGCGTCGGACAAGGTCTTCCAGCACAACGGCGCCGGCACGGTGACCATCAGGAACTTCCAGGTCCAGAGCGCCGGCAAGCTCTACCGGGCGTGCGGCAACTGCTCGACCTCCTACCAGCGCCACGTGGTGATGAACGGCGTCACCGCCCGCAGCACCTCGGCCCTGGCCGGGATCAACACCAACTGGGGCGACACCGCGCGGTTCAGCAGGATCACCGTGTACGGCACCGGAACCAGCATCTGCGACAAGTACAAGGGCGTGCCCAAGGGCAGCGAGCCCACCAAGATCGGGTCCGGGGCCGACGGCACGAACTGCATCTACTCCGCGTCGGACATCACCTACAAGTGACCGCTCCCGACGGATGAGACCGGGCTCAGACCGGCTGGAGGTGGGCCTTCAGGCTCGCCTCCAGCGCGGCCGTGGCGTCCTCGATCGCCCCGATCACCACCGCCTGCACCGGATCGGGCTCGCCCGACCGCGTGCGGCTGACCCGGGTCACCGCGTCGAGCCGCCGCGCCCCCACGTCCCGCAGCTCGCTCACCCGGACCTCGCCCTCCGGCACGTCGAGCAGCGCCAGCGTGGGCACGATCGCCACCCCGTGCCCGGCGGCCACCAGCGCCAGTGCCGGGCCGAACTCCGTGATGACGTGGACCTTGCGCGGCTCGAAGCCGTGCAGCCCGGCGAGCCGGTCCAGCGCCTGGCCGCACGCCTGGTCCGGCTCGCCGGCCACCCACGGCACGTCCGCCAGGTCCGCCATGGAGCGCGGCGGGCTGGGCCAGCCGGGGGGCACGACGATGCGGTACTCGTCGACATAGAGGGCGCGGGTCGCCAGCGACGGCTGCGACAGCACGGGCAGGCTCATGTCCTGCTCGGTGATGAGCACGTCCACGGCGCCCAGCCGCAGCTCCTGGAGGGCGGGCTGGCCGTACACCTCGTGGATGATCGGCGTGATGCGCGGGTGGCGGGCCGCCAGGTCGCGCAGGGCGGGCACCAGCATGTGCTTGATCACCGTGGGGAACGCGGCGATGCGCACGGGCCCCGCGAGCCGCTCGGTGAACCGCGTGAGCTCCCGCCGGGCCTCGGCCAGCTCGTCCTCGACGCGCTCGGCGTAGCCGGCGAGCACCCGGCCGGCCGGGGTGAGCGACACGCGCCGCTGGGAGCGGTCGATGAGGGCCAGGCCCACCTCGCGTTCGAGCTGGGCGAGCTGCTGGGAGACCGCGGAGGGCGTCAGGTAGAGGGCCTCGGCGGCACGCATGACCCCGCCGCGGCGGGCCACCTCGTGCAGGACACGGAGGCGCCGGGGGTCGATGTCCATACAGGAGAGCTTACTTGGCGCTGTAGATACCTTTAATTGCACTTTATGACATTTAATTCGGACAATGGGTGCATGGAGTTCCTGTTCGAAGTGGCCGGCTGGCTGGGCGCGGGCCTCCTCCTGCTCGGGTACGGCCTCGTCTCCACCGGCCGCATGCCCGCCGGCGGCGCCGCGTACCAGGTCGTGAACCTCGCCGGCTCGCTCGCCCTGATGGCCGACAGCGCCCGCAACGACGCCTGGCCCTCGGCCGGCCTCAACCTCGTCTGGGCCATGATCGGCGCGGTTGCGCTGGTCAGGCTCGTCCGGATCGGAGCGGCGACGTGATCGTCGAGTTGAGCCACCGCATCGTCGAGGGCATGGTCACCTACCCGGGCGTGCCGGGCCCGGTGCTCGGCACGCACCTGAGCCGGGAGGCGTCGCGCGAGGTGTACGCCCCGGGCACCGAGTTCCACATCGGGACGATCACCCTGGCCGCCAACACCGGCACCTACCTCGACACGCCCCACCACCGCTACGCCGGCGGCCCGGACCTGTCACAGGTGCCGCTGAGCAGCCTGGCCGACCTGCCCGGGATCGTGGTCCGGGCGTGCGACAGCGACAGCCGGGAGATCACCGTCGACCCGGACCTCGACGTGCGGGGCCGGGCCGTGCTGATCCACACCGGCTGGGACCGCCACTTCGGCACGGACGCCTACCTCCGCGGGCACCCGTACCTCGCCCCGGAGTCGGCGCGGCTGCTCGCCGAGCGGGGCGCGGCGCTCGTCGGCATCGACTCGCTCAACATCGACGACACCCCGCCGCGCGGCGAGCGGCCCGCGCACACGCTCCTGCTCGCGGCCGGGATACCGCTCGTGGAGCACCTCACGGGCCTGGACGCGCTGCCCGACGAGGGTTTCCGGTTCCACGCCGCGCCGCCGATGGTGGCGGGCATGGGCACCTTCCCCGTACGGGCCTACGCGGTCGTCCCCTGAGGGAGGCGGTCCGGCCGCGTCAGTCGTCGTCCTGGTCGGCCTCTTCCCATGCCTTGTTACGGTCCGCCGCGCGCTGCAGGGCGCCGGCGGCCTCCTGCTCGCTCGCGTAGGGACCCATCCGGTCCTTGTTGGGGCAGCCGTTCTCCGGCTCGACCCGCATGTGCTTGAGGCAGAACCACCACTGGCCATCGCTCACGGGGGCTATTCTGCCCCGTAGACTCGTCTTTCATGACGACACTGCTCCAGCCAGGGCGAGTCTCGCCCATGCGCAAGGTCCCCGCCCACATCGAGCGGCCGGAGTACGTCGGAAAGAAGCGCCCCAAGACCGGCGAGGCCGACGTCAAGACTCCCGAGATGATCGAGCGCATGCGCGTGGCGGGCCGGATCGCCGCGCAGGCCCTCGAAGAGGTCGGCAGGAACGTGCGGCCGGGGATCCCCACCGACGAGCTCGACCGGATCGGGCACGAGTTCCTGCTGGACCACGGCGCCTACCCGAGCACGCTCGGCTACAAGGGCTACCCCAAGTCGCTGTGCACGTCGATCAACGAGGTCATCTGCCACGGCATCCCCGATGACACCGTGCTGCGCGAGGGTGACATCGTCAACGTCGACATCACCGCCTTCATCGGCGGCGTCCACGGCGACACCGACGCGACGTACCTGGTGGGCGAGGTCGACGAGGAGTCGCGGCTGCTGGTGGAGCGCACCCGCGAGGCGACGATGCGGGCCATCAAGGCCGTCGCCCCGGGCCGGCAGCTCAACGTGGTGGGCCGGGTCATCGAGGCGTACGCCAAGCGGTTCGGCTACGGCGTGGTGCGCGACTTCACGGGTCACGGCATCGGCACGACGTTCCACTCGGGGCTGGTGGTGCCGCACTACGACGACCCGTCGCTGCGGGTGGAGCTGGTGCCGGGCATGACGTTCACGATCGAGCCGATGCTGACGCTGGGCACGATCGACTACGACATCTGGCCCGACGGGTGGACGGCGGTGACCAAGGACCGCAAGCGCACGGCCCAGTTCGAGCACACGATCGTGGTGACCGAGACGGGCAGCGAGATCCTCACCACCCCCTAGCTGTATTGACCCGGAGCGTTGTTGACGCGGGTGATCGGTGGTTGGCCTCCGAGTGCGGTGTGGCAGCGGTGGTGGTTGTAGGTGTGCAGGAAGTCTTGCAGAGCCGCGGTGCGTTCGGTGTTGCTGGCGTAGGGGCGGATGTAGGCCCATTCGTCCAGCAGGGTGCGGTTGAAGCGTTCGACCTTGCCGTTGGTCTGCGGCCGGTAGGCGCGGG